>CALETL010000027.1 GCA_937920485.1 uncultured Phycisphaerae bacterium | reverse complement strand
CCTGATTAGGAATGGGAGAAGTGAGGTATGCAGGCTGTTTTCACGGATGAAATTAACGCAGTTCACGAGCGAATTGCTGATAAAATAGGAAAAACTCAATACCAGGTCTGGTTCAAAAAGTCAACCCGGCTGGCGATGAATGAGGATCATTTTGAGATCGCCGCAGCAAACCCTTTTATCTGCAATTGGATCCAGGGACATTTCTCTTCGATGCTCGAAGAGGCCGTAAAAGAAGTTTTTGGGCATTCGCCGGAGTTTCGTTATCAGATTGACAGCAAATTATCCAAACCCGCTTCTAAACCGATCATGAAGCATCATAAAACAGAGCGTGTGCTTAATTCATTAAGGCGGACACGAACGCAGACAAAACGCCCCCTGAATGAACAGCCGCTCAAATTGACGTTGGATACATTCGTTGTCGGCCAGAAGAATCAACTGGCTTATAACGCCGCCAAAACACTCGTTTCTGAAGAAAAAAGCCCATTCAATCCCTTATTCCTGCACGGCGGCTATGGTGTTGGCAAAACACATCTGCTGCAGGGAGTTTGCAATGCGGTCTATTCCAACAAGCCGGATTGTCGGTGGATGTACCTGTCCGCTGAAGATTTTGCCAATCAGTATGTGGTTGCCCTGAAAACACGGAAACTGGATACGTTTCGCCAGCGACTTCGCAATTTGGATATTTTGGCCATTGATGACATCCATTTTCTGTCCAACAAAAATGCCATGCAGGAAGAGTTCCTGCATACCTTTAATACCATTGATCTTGCGGGCAAACAGGTCATTCTGGCCTCAGACGCACATCCCAAAGAGATCAATCAGCTTTGTGAAAAATTAGTCAATCGTTTTGTTTCAGGCATGGTGGTGCGGATGGATGCACCGGATTTTGAAACGCGGCGCCGAATTTGTACTCAGCGAGCGGCAGGCATGAAGCTAAGTTTATCACAGGAGGTGATCGAATATATCGCGGGTAACATCAGTACCAATGTGCGCGAACTGGAAGGGGCGCTGGTTAAACTGGCGGCCTTTGGTTCACTCAGCAGTCAGGAAGTTACTGTGGCTGTTGCACAACAGGTACTGGCCGACCATATCGCCCGGATGGATCCGGTCGTTCACAATTCCGAAATTGTCTCGGTAACGGCGGAGTTTTTCGGAATCAGCGTTTCAGATATTCATTCGGCGAAAAAAGACCGCACCATCAGCCTGGCTCGCTCGTTCGCGATGTACCTGAACCGGCGGTTTACCAAGATGTCTTATCCGGAGATCGGACGGGCCATGGGCGGTAAAAACCACGCCACCGTCATCCTGGCCTGCCGTAAGATCGAAAACCACCTCAAAGACAACAGCGACCTGAAATGGCGTACCCAAAATGGCTGGCGTAACGTCAGCGCCAAAGACGTCCTCGACGCCCTCATCGAAAAAATCTCATAAGCTTTCTTAAGAGCCGACTCTGCGGGCGGGCGATGTAGTCGTCGGACTTAGAGTAGCCCATTGCTTTTTCGATACCTCTATTTGTTTATGTTTTACACCTCAAAAACGCTAAATACATGTAAAATAAAGGGCTTGTATTTATTCTGCTGTTTTGCTATCATAGCAATCTCATGTAAATAAACGATGCAAAGAGGATACTTTGGCAGAAAATAAACGATCATCTAAGGGTTTTGTACTCTGGCTGACCGGGTTATCCGGTTCGGGTAAGTCCACTATTGCCGAAGGGCTGTATCAAAAACTCGATGCGATTGGCGTCGGTTACGAGCGATTGGACGGCGATGTCCTTCGCGGCGTGTTCCCGAACACGGGCTTTTCCAAAGAGGCCCGGGACGAACATATCCGCCGGGTGGGCTTTATGGCCTCCCGATTGGAGCATCACGGGGTCGTCGTCATCGCCTCATTTATCTCCCCTTACAGAGAAGCCCGCCAATTCGTGCGGAATTTGTGCAGCAATTTTGTGGAAGTGTATGTCAAGGCCTCGATTGATGAGTGCACTCGCCGCGATGTCAAAGGCCTGTACAAAAAAGCCCTGGCTGGCGAAATAAAAGAATTTACCGGCATCGATGATCCGTATGAAGAGCCCGAAAATCCCGAAATCGTAGTGGATACCATCAATCAAACGGTCGATGAATCTGTTTCACAGATCATGGACGCTATTAAACAGTATTTATAGGAAAAAACGTGGATCATTTAGACAAACTGGAAAACATGAGTATGCATATCCTGCGGGAGACATACGCGAATTTCAAAAACATGTGCATGCTCTGGTCGATCGGCAAGGACAGCACTGTGCTGTTGTGGCTGGCGCGCAAAGCATTTTTAGGGCATGTGCCGTTCCCGCTGGTGCATATTGATACGGCGTATAAGATCCCGGAAATGATCGAATACCGGGACAAACTGACAGCGAAGTGGCATTTGGATATGGTATACGGCCAGAATGTTGAGGCGCTAAAGGCAAAACAGACGTATCCCGATGGAGCTATCGACCGCCTCGCTTGCTGCAAGGCACTGAAAACAGACGCACTTCGAAATACGCTCAGCGGTCAATGGCCGCGGTTTCGCTTTAATCACGCGGTTGGCAAATACGAAGTGGATAAGAACACCGAACCGTACACCGGAGTTATTGTCGGTGCTCGGGCGGATGAAGAGGGCTCGCGTTCCAAAGAGCGCTATTTCTCGCCCCGGGACCGGCAGAACGAATGGGACATCGCCGAACAGCCGCCGGAATTCTGGAACCAGTTCAAAACCGACTTCGCCCCCGGTACGCATGTACGTGTACATCCACTGCTGGACTGGACCGAGCTGAATATCTGGGAATATATCCACCGTGAAAACATTCCAACGGTTTCGCTGTATTATGATCAGGGCGACGGAAAGCGTTATCGTTCATTGGGCTGTTACCCTTGTACGAATCCGATAGATTCGAAAGCTAAGAACACCGCCGATATCATCGAAGAACTCCGCAGTGGAAAACTGTCCAATATTGCCGAACGATCCGGCCGCGCCCAAGATGCAGAAGATGGCGGCGGACTGGAAACGTTGCGGCGAGATGGGTATATGTAAGAAACATTAAACTTGAGGACTCCCAATATTGTCGGGATAGGTAAAATATGGCAGACAAATCAGAAAGCATGAATATTGTAATTGCCGGTCACGTTGATCATGGCAAAAGTACGGTTATTGGGCGACTTCTGGCCGACACCGGTTCTCTGCCGGAAGGCAAGCTTGAACAGGTCAAGGAAAACTGCCGCCGTAACAGCAAACCGTTTGAATACGCCTTTCTACTGGATGCCCTAAAGGACGAACAATCGCAGGGTATCACAATCGATTCGGCGCGCGTGTTCTTCAAGACGAACAAACGCCACTATATCATCATTGACGCACCGGGACATATTGAGTTCCTCAAGAACATGGTCACCGGCGCCTCGCATGCCGAAGCGGCCCTGCTGGTTATCGATGCTGACGAAGGTGTGCAGGAAAACTCCCGCCGGCATGGTTACATGATCTCGATGCTGGGTATCCGTCAGATCGTGGTACTGGTCAACAAAATGGATCTGGTTGATTATAAGCAGGATGTTTTTGATGCGATCGTTTCAGAATATACCGAGTTTTTGAGCGGCATTGATGTCGAAGCCATCGCGTTCATCCCGGTCAGTGGAATGGAAGGCGATGCGATCGCTGCTTTAACGGATAAGATGCCGTGGTATTCGGGACAAACGGTTCTCGAATCGCTGGATAATTTCCAAAAAGAAGCACCACCAACCGATAAACCCTTCCGGATGCCGGTTCAGGATGTCTACAAATTCACCAAGGCCGGTGACCAGCGCCGTATTATCGCAGGAACCGTCGATACCGGAAGTGTCACGGTCGGCGAGGAAGTCATTTTCTATCCATCCGGCAAACGAAGTACCGTTAAAACGCTGGAGCGGTTTAACGCCCCGAATCCGGAACAGTTCTCTGCAAGCGAGGCAGCCAGTTTGACACTGGATCAGCAAATCTATATCGCCCGCGGCCAATTGGCCGCCAAGGCTGGTGAGCCCGAGCCAAGCGTTAGCGAACGGCTGCGGGTCAACCTGTTCTGGATGGGAAAAAAGCCATTGGAGCCCGGCAAGGATTACATACTAAAAGTTGGCACCGTCAAGGAACCCGTGCAGATCGAAAAGATTATTAGTGTAATGGATGCCTCTGATCTTAGTTCTGGACAGCAAAAGGACAAAATTGAGCATCATGATGTTGCCGAAGTCATTCTTCAATGTCGTCATGCAATTGCATTTGATACGGTTGATTTAAATCCATCGACCAGCCGATTTGTCCTTGTCGACGATTACGAAATCCGCGGCGGCGGGATTATCCGCGAAGCCCTGCCGGATGAAGATCAGCAAATGCGCCAACGGGTGATGCAGCGAAACCTGAATTGGGCCGCCAGTGCCGTCAGCCGGGAAAGACGCTGGGAACGATACAACCAGAAAGCGACGCTGGTGATGGTTACCGGCAAACGCAACGTCGGCAAGAAAGCGCTGGCCCGTGCCATCGAACAATATCTGTTCACCGAAGGTAAACTGGTTTACTTTATGGGCATTGCCAATGTTCTGTACGGCGTGGATGCCGACATCAAAAAGCCCGGCACCGACCAGACCCATCGCCCCGAACACCTGCGGCGTCTGGCCGAAGTCGCTAACATCATGCTGGATGCGGGTGTGATTTTAATCGTTACCGCCATCGGCCTGACCCAGAACGAACTGGAGATTATTCGTAGCGTTGTGGACAGCGATCTGATCGAAGCGATCTGGCTCGGCGAAGAGCCGACCGACATTCAGGCCCTGCACGTCCCGAATCTGGACAACATGGACCATACGCTCGAAACCGTTAAGGCCATGCTGCAAAACAAAGGCATCATCTTTAAGCTCTGACCGGAATCAACATGGATTACAAAGAACCTTTGAATCGGATCGAACAGGCCCTGCAGGCAGCGGCCGAAGCCCTGAAAGCATTCACCCCCGGCAAGATCGAATCCACCTTAAAAACCGGCGGCGATCCTGTGACCGAAGCCGATGTCCTGCTGGACGGGATTCTTAAAGATATCCTGCTCCATGATGACGAGGGCTGGCTGTCAGAAGAAACAAAGGATGATAAATCACGTCTGGAGAAAGAGTGTGTCTGGATCGTGGACCCGCTGGACGGCACGCGCGAGTTCATTCAGGGTATTCCGGAATGGTGCATCTCTGTTGCCTATATCGTTAACGGCAGGCCCGAAGCGGCGGGTATTTGCTCGCCCACAGCTCAGCAGACATTTCTGGGAACACGCGCATCCGGCGTTACACTGAATGGCAAATCCGCCAAGGTGACAGATAAACGCGATTTTGTGGGTGCGACGGTATTAGCCAGCCGGAGCGAGGTCAATCGCGGCGAGTGGAAACAGTTCGAAACGGCCCCCTTCGAGATCATCCCGATGGGTTCGGTGGCGTATAAAATGGCGCGTGTTTCAGCGGGTCTGGACGATGCTACCTTTACGCTTGTGCCGAAAAATGAATGGGATGTCGCGGCTGGCTGGTTGCTTATCGAGGCAGCTGGCGGACAGGTCATCGATAAAAACGCCAAAGTGCGACAATTCAATCAATCCGACCCGTTATTGCCGGGAATGCTGGCCGCAAATCCTGCCATTCTTTCACATCTGAAAGACCTTTGCCTGTAAAGTTGTCATCTTAAGGATGATTTTCAATGGGGGAACATCTTCACCGAACCGGGGGTACTGAGGATACGTACGGTCCGACCGAGCCGAACTGCATCCGCAACCGTTAAGCTGCAGAACCGGTCCCGGACACTAAGGACCGCACGCACCATCTATTATTTACGATTTTCGACTGCAGCTTGTTTTTATTTTCTTCGCTTTTGTCTGCTGGCACCTTTAACTGTTCTGCACGATAATATCAAATCTAAAATACACCTTCTTTATCAGGTACTTGAGAAAATGGCTTAAATGGAGTATAATATATGTTCGTCTCGGCCACAGGCCGAATCCATAACTAAGAACTACGAACTAAAAACTAAGAGCTATTTTGGAAAAAGTCAGAGATCAGTTAAAGGTTCATCAGGAACGTGCCATTTTGGTGGGTGCGATTCTGAGGCGCGAACATAAAACCAACAGTGATGATGTTTTGGGTGAACTGACGGCTCTTGCTGAAAGTGCCGGGGCGGTCATTGTGGACCGGTTCATCCAAAAGGTCAATCGTATCAATCCGGCGACCTATATCGGCTCCGGCAAGGCCAAGATGCTCGCTGAACGAGTTGAAAACAAAGAGGCCGATGTCGTTATCTTCGACAATGACCTTTCGCCCGCCCAGATTCGTGAACTGGAAAAGATCCTCGAAATCAAGGTGCTGGATCGTAGCGAGTTGATCCTCGACATCTTCGCCACCCGTGCCCAGACCAAGCAGGCTAAATTACAGGTCGAGCTGGCGCAGCTTGAGTATACTTACCCTCGTCTGACGCGGATGTGGAGCCACCTGGACACCGTTGCCGGGGCGGCGGGCGGAACCGGCGCCGGAGCGGTTGGCGGCATCGGCACACGCGGCACTGGCGAAAAACAGCTTGAGATCGACCGGCGGCTGGTTAATAAACGCATTACCGAACTGAAGCGCAACATCGCCGCCATCGACAAACGCAAAATGAGAGAAATCGACGGCCGTGGCGACCTTTATACGATTTCGCTGGTCGGCTATACCAACGCCGGCAAAAGCACGCTCCTGAATGCCTTGACCGGAGCAGATGTGTATGTGCAGGATCAGTTGTTTGCCACGCTGGATACTCGCACCCGTAAGTGGGAGTTGGATTCCGGTGTGGAGGTGTTGCTCAGCGATACGGTCGGTTTTGTCAGCAAGCTGCCGCACCATTTGGTCGCTTCGTTTAAGGCCACACTGGAAGAAACCGTCAATGCTGATCTGCTGCTGCACGTGGTGGATGCATCCAGTGTGGATGCGTTCGAGCAGATTAAAAGCGTCGAAGGAGTTCTTAAGGAGCTAAACTGCGATCAAAAGGAAATGCTGGTTCTTCTGAACAAGTCCGACTGCATCGCCGACAAGGCGGTCTACGAATCGGTCCAGACAGTCTTTCCGGAGGCATTAAGTATCTCGGCCAAGACCGGCCTGAATTTGGAACAATTAGCCGAATTGATCGCCGAAAAGGTGCGAGGTAATCATGTCCGTGTGCGTGTTACAAGTGACACTGCTAATGGCAAACTGCAAAGCTACCTTCGAACGGTAGGGCGTGAATTGACGGAAGAATACTTTGATGGCTCCGTGCAGATCGAAGTAATTCTTGGCAAAAACCAACTTGCCCAGCTCAAACGCCTGTCCCCCCAGCAAATCGAGTATCTTTAGTGTTTTAAACCATGAAGCACATGAAGTGCATGAAGGTTTTTTTATAAATTTATCTCCGTGTTCTTCCTGTCCTTCATGGTTATGTTTTTATCTGTGAAAATCCGCGCAATCCGTGGTTCCTTTTTTAGGCTATAATCCCGGTTGCCACAGGTACAGAAACTGCGTCCCGCCGGACTGGAGCCAGTCCGGCAGGTCGATATTAACAAGCGGACTCACGCCGCCGGAGCTTGTGGCCGACCCATAAAGATTGGGCATCGTTTTCATCGGACGATGATACATCACAACTTGCGCCTTTTCTACACCGGCCATTTCTTTGGCCCATTTAACGGCATCTTGCGGATAGCCGATTCTGTCTATCAGGCCCTCTTCTTTTGCCTGCGGTGCAGTAAACACTCTGCCATCGGCCAATTGCTTTAATTTGTCTTTGTCCAGGTCCGGTCGACCTTTTTTGACCACATCGAGAAACTGCCCATAGAACCCGTCGATGATCTGCTGCAATATTTCCTGTTCTTCTTTGCTGAGTTCGTGCAGCGGTGAGGCGATGTCTTTCATTTCACCGCTTTTAATGGCAACGGCTTTCACGCCGATCTTTTCCATTGTACCGGTTACGCTGAATGTTTGCATAATCGTACCAATGCTTCCGGTGACGGTGCTTGGCTGGGCGATAATACCGTCACAGCCGCAGGCCAGATGATAGGCCCCGCTGGCCGCCACATCCAGCATACAGGCGATTACGGGTACATCTGTTTTGCGTTTGTATTCGGTCAGCGAGTGATACATCATATCCGTTGCGGCAACCGTACCACCCGGCGAATTTAGACGAATTACCACGGCCTTAACATCTTCGTCGCTTGCCGCTTTATCCAGCTTTTCAAGGAATGTGCTAACGGGGTTGTCACCTTTTCGCATGAAAGCATCCTGCTGCTTATTGGTCATGATGCCATCTACATCAATCACCACGATCTTATCCGAAACAAACATGCCTTTGTCGCGTTTGATTCGAGTTTCTTTTAACTCCTGATCATCGGGGACCACTTGAATCTGAAATGCCCCGCTCCCGCACCCGCTTAAAAAAAATGACACAATGGTCATCGCCAACAAAATTTGGATACATTGATTTTTCATGTTACATCTCCAAATGAGCATTTGTATAAATTAATGTTTATTCGTGGTTAAAACCTACCGCAGGGTCGGATCGCCTTCCTGACCGGTGGTGCTTAAGACCGTTTGCCACAGGTAGCTGTCCGGGTCCACTTTATTCCGCCGCAATGTAGCCAGTTTGATCGGGATATGGGTAAAGTGCTGATTCCAGTATCCGATCACCATATTTGTCTTTCCTGCCATGCCCGCATGCACCGCATATTGACCATAGGCCAG
The DNA here is from genome assembly GCA_937920485.1 of uncultured Phycisphaerae bacterium. Taxonomy (GTDB): domain Bacteria; phylum Planctomycetota; class Phycisphaerae; order Sedimentisphaerales; family Anaerohalosphaeraceae; genus 4572-13. Next base: position 1,226 of record CALETL010000027.1, on the reverse strand, counting down.
ACAGAGGATCGAGTCCTGTGCATTGGCCGGAATGCTTCGGATGATATAGCTGGGGTCGATGTATTTCAGCGACAGGGGCATGCCGATTTTCTTAAAGTGGTCCTGTATCTTCGTTTTCAGCAATAAGCCGACATCATCACGGACAAGGTTGCCGGAGGCATCCCTCGGGCTGTCTTTTTCATTTACATCAGAAAGCTGCAGCCCTTCGGCGACAACAATAACCGCATGGTGTTTGGCCTCAAGCCGTTTTTGGAGCTGTCTTAAAAAACCGTTTTCACCATCCAAAGTCAGAGGTGCCTCCGGGAGAAAACAGAAGTTTACGTCGCTGTTGGCCAGTGTTGCTGCCGCGGCGATAAAGCCCGAATCACGCCCCATCAATTTAACCAGTCCCACGCCGTTCCAGGTGCCTTTGGCCTCTTCATGGGCGCCGAGGATGGCTGTGCGGGATTCTTCGACTGCGGTGGAAAAGCCGAATGTTCGTTCCACGCCGAGGATATCATTGTCAATTGTTTTAGGAATGCCGATAACACTGATTTTCAGATTGCGTTTTTTAATTCCCTCAGCCAACTCTCCAGCCCCGCGCAGGGTTCCATCGCCGCCGATAATAAACAACAAGCCGATTTTCAGTTTGAGCAGATGATCGATCATGTCATCAATGTCCTGCGGCCCGCGCGAGGATGCAAGAATGCTTCCGCCGCGTGTGTGGATATTATCGACATGATCCGGTGTTAAGATCATTGGCTCCTCAAAGGCGTTGGAAGACAGGCCTGCATAGCCGTAACGAAATCCATAGACCGTACGAACCTTGTATTGCCAGGTCAGTGTCAGGGTGATGGTACGGATTACGTCATTCAGCCCCGGGCACAATCCCCCGCAGGTCACGATGCCGCAGTTCAGTTGAGCGGGATCAAAAAAAAGTTTTTCCCGTGGCCCGCCCAGTTCAAACGCCGGATTATCTCCCAGTTTTTGATTGCACTGCTGAATCTTGTCAATATGTGAATAGATCAGCACCTTTTCGCTGTCTTCGACATTATGCTGAGCGGTCGATTTCAGCGGCGAGTCATATTGAGCCGGCCCCAGTGATTCAATCGTTAAATCCGTCAATTCTTCAAAATCCAGACTATGCTGCATTTCGGGTGCTCCTTATATCGATCATATAAAAAACTCTTGTTTCTGCTCGGTTATTCGGCTTTCAGTTCGCGGGTCATCAGGTCGGCGATGGCTTC
>CALETL010000026.1 GCA_937920485.1 uncultured Phycisphaerae bacterium | reverse complement strand
TTACAACCAAAGTTACACCTGTTTGAGTATTATCGTAAAATATGTTAACCATTTTTGAATGTGAGGGCAGCACAATGACAACTCAAAAACGTAAAACTCGTTCTGATAAATTTCCGTTGACGCGACATTTAACCGGGCAATACTGCAAAAAGATCAAAGGTAAGATGTACTACTTCGGTTCAGACAAACAGGAAGCACTTCAACGTTATATTGACCAAGCAGCCTATTTGCATGGAAGCAATCATAATTCTCAAAAACCAGTCAACGATTTAATGTCAATAAAGCAACTGTGTGACATATTTTCAAAATATCAATTTTCCAAGGTCAAAGCGGATGCTATTACGGCACAGCACTATAATGATCAAGTTGGAAGTTTAAATAAGTTTATGACTTTTCTTGGACGGAGTCGCCGAATAAAAGAAATCTCTACTCTTGATTTACAAAATTACAAACGAAAACTTGAAAAGCAATACAGCAGTTCAAAGCACCGGTTGAATCTCCATATCAGCAACTTAAAGACATTATTTCACTGGGCCCAAAAGAATGATATATTGAAGCAAATACCCAACATTGACGCTCTCAGCAGATGCAAGATCGTCAATACACAATGCAGGGTATTTACACATGATGAAATTAGCAAATTGCTCAAACTTGCTGATACCCAGATGAAAGCGATGATCTGGCTTGGGTTAAATTGTGGATTTGGGTGCACTGACTGTTCTGAACTTCAATGGAAACACTTGGATTTGGATGCCGGTCGAGTGATATATCCCAGAGGAAAAACGGGTGTTCCGAGAAATTTACCATTATGGCCGGAAACCATTGAGGCGCTTAATGCAGTTCCCAAGAAAGGTAGACTGGTTTTCTATACTGCCACAGGAAATTCCTTTGTTCGTAATGTCTTGAAGATTGATGCGAATGGGAATGAAAAATATAGTCCAATTAATTCGATTACAACAAAGTTCGCCAGATTAATAAAAAGAGCACAGCTTGATGTTCCTAAGGGAACTGGGTTTTACTCATTACGAAGAACAGCAGCTACTATGGCTGCTCGGTCCGGTGATCCCTTTGCTGTTCAACGACTCCTGGGGCATGCAAATTTGTTGATGGCGACACGTTATGTTCAGGATGTGTCCAAGCAGACGGACCAGGTTATAGGGAAAAGCAGGATGTATCTGATTTGATCTGCAGCACAAGTTGAACTCATAATATCTCAGACAAGACCTGTCTTTTTCTTCTTTCCATTTTTCAGATTTTGGGTATAATATCAGCATGAGCCAAGTCACACAGATTTTGGTCGCGATCGATAAGGGGGATGTGCATGCCGTCGATCAACTTTTCCCGCTGGTCTATCAGGAGTTGCGTCAGCTTGCCGGGCGGCAAATGAGGCAGGAGTCACCGGGGCAGACGCTGCAAGCGACCGCCCTTGTGAATGAAGCCTATCTGCGGCTGGTGGATAACAAGGATCAGCATTGGAACGGGCGCTATCATTTCTTCTCGGCGGCGGCAGAGGCCATGCGGCGCATTCTGATCGAGAATGCCCGTCGAAAAAAAAGCGTTCGGCATGGCGGCGGTCACAAACGAATTGAACTTGATAAGGCCCTGCTCATCGGCGATGCGGATTCTGCAAACGACGATCTCATCGCGCTGGATGAGGCGTTGGAAAAGCTGTCACAGAAGGATCAAAAGAAGGCCGACCTGGTCAAACTTCGCTATTTTGCCGGGCTGACCTCTGACCAGGCTGCTCAGGTTCTGGGCATCTCCCCTACGACTGCGGACCGCTATTGGACGTATGCGCGATCCTGGCTGGGTGTGGAGATAACCCGATCTGAATAAGAAAACCCGACATTTTTTGGGAAATTATTTTTTTTCATGGTGCTTTTTGCCTGATTTTTTCGCACTTAACAATAGAGAACAGTGCAAACAGGGAGAGTGGTTATGGATGCAGGCAATCGAAATGAAGAAACGATCTTCCATGCGGCGATCGAGATCGATTCACCGCAAGAACGCGATGCTTATGTCAAATCGGCCTGCGGTGAAGATGCTGAGCTGCTGAGCCGCGTCCAGGGCCTGCTGAAATATCACTTTGACAACAAAAGTTTTTTAAAATCGCCTGCTGCCGCTGCTGTTACCCTGAACGAATCGCCAGCGACCGAAAAGCCCGGCGAAACGATCGGACGGTATAAACTGCTTCAGCAGATCGGTGAAGGCGGGTTTGGCGTGGTCTATATGGCCGAACAGCGTCATCCCATCCAGCGAAAAGTCGCCTTGAAGATCATCAAGCTGGGGATGGATACCAAACAGGTGATCGCACGCTTCGAAGCCGAACGGCAGGCGCTGGCGATGATGGACCATCCGAATATCGCCAAGGTGCTCGATGCCGGAGCGACGGCAACCGGACGCCCCTACTTTGTCATGGAACTGGTCAAAGGTATCCCGGTCACCGAATACTGCGATAAAAACGACCTGGACACCCATCAACGACTGAAACTGTTTATCGATATCTGCAAAGCCGTACAGCATGCACACCATAAGGGGATCATTCATCGTGATATCAAGCCTTCGAACATAATGATCACACTTCGTGATGATGACAGCCCTGTGCCGAAGGTGATCGACTTTGGGATTGCCAAGGCCACGCAGGCCCGGCTGACGGAAAAGACCCTGTTTACCGAATTCAGGCAGTTTATCGGGACACCGGAATACATGAGCCCGGAACAGGCACGGATGGGAGAAATGGGGGTTGATACCCGGTCCGATGTTTATTCGCTGGGTGTTCTGCTGTATGAACTGCTGACGGGAACCACGCCGTTCGACTCGCAGACATTACGCAATGCCGGTTATAACGAGATCCAGCGGATCATCAGCGAAGATGAGCCGCCCAAGCCGTCAACGCGGCTGAGTACCTTGGGGGATTCGCTGGCCGATGTCGCAAGACACCGCAAAATGGCACCCAGCCAGTTGCGAAGGGAGATACGGGGTGAGCTGGACTGGATCATCTTAAAGACCCTAGAAAAGGACCGCACCCGACGATACGGGAGTGCGGATGAACTGGTTCTGGATATTCAACGGCACCTGACGCATCAGCCCGTAGCGGCCGGCCCACCGAGTAAACTTTACCGGATGAAGAAGTTTTCGCAACGGCATCGAGTCGAGGTCATGACAGCAGCGGCCATCGTGATAACTTTGGTAATCGGATTTGCGGTCAGTACAATCCTGTATTTCCAAGCCGAAGAGGCACGGAAAAAGGAATCAACCGCACGAGCGGTGGCCGTGAAGGCTAAAGAAGAAACACAGCGTGTCAATGAGAATCTTACCTGGGAGAACTACATCGCTTCGATCGGCATGGCCCAAAGGCTTGTGGAAAAGGGGGATCTCGCCGGGGCCAGAAAACTTTTGTTGAACTGCCCTGAGGAGTATCGAAATTGGGAGTGGGGACATTTACTGTACCTGTGTAATCCAGATCTCAAGTCGGTAAAGATTGATGCCAAATTGATCTTCCACACGAGCTTCAGTCCAGACGGAAAATGGTTGGCAGTTGGAGGGAATCAAAATCTTGAGCTATGGGATGGCGGGATGGAGAACAAGATCAGCACCCTGCCGGGCAGGCTTGCGGCATTTAGTACGGACGGCAAGTATGTGGCTGTGGCAGGTGGCCCGAAAGGCATTGAAGCCAGCAAGCATATCACGATCGTTGACCTGACTACATTTCGAAAAGTAAAAACATTTTATGGACATGATCGTGGCATAAAAAGCCTTGTCTTCAGCCCGGACGGGAAATTGATCGCTTCATGTGACCATGCGGGGGTGGCAATGATCCACGATGTTGAAGGAGGCAACCCGCTTTATCAACTTGACATGCCTCGTCTAACATGTATTGCTTTCAGCCCTGATGGCAAACACCTTGTAACAGGTCAAGAACGTGAAAGCAACAGCATTAGACTTTGGAATGCACAAACTGGCGCTCTTTTAGGAGGCCATGATTCTCATCTCTTTAGTGTACACAGTGTGCTCTTTACGCCTGACAGCAAAACTGTGATCTCTTCCAGCAGCACTGAAAGTGATGTGTTGGCCTGGGATATACAAACAGAAACGGTGAAGAAATTACCCGGCCTGCAAAAAAAATCGGTCGATTCTCTGGCGATGAGCAAGGACGGGAGGCATCTCGCGATGAAATGCAGGGATGGGACGGTGAGACTTTACGATTTCAAAGAGCAGGATGAGGTCCACAGCTTTAAAGGTGCGGGTGGTTTCGCACCCTATGATACTTTCACCCCGCCGATTGCTTTTAGTCCTGATGGAAGACGGCTGGTCGCTTGCGATCTAAGGGATAGTGTCGTCAAAGTCTGGAATATCGAAAAGTTCAAGAACGACTATCTAAGGCTCACAGGGCACACGGGAGATATCAATGCGATGGCGTTTACTCCCGATGGCAGATACCTGGTGACGGGAGCTGGTAATTGGAACTCTTATCCGGCGAATGACCATACGGCAAAAATATGGGATCTTGACACCCGGCACATGATACATGGATTGGTGACCCACAGTGGACAAGTCCAAGGTGTTGCCATTAATCTGGATGGGTCTTTGGTGGCAACTTCGACCGCCTGGGGTCTTATTGATATATGGTCACTACAGACCGGCGCCCATATTCGAAGGTTAGAGTCCCGGGATGGATATACCTACCCACTTGTATTCCACCCTACGGAGAATATTCTGGTGGCCGGGACCACGTTTTCAGCACAGATCTGGGATGTGACGACGGGTCAGAAACTTCAGAGTTTTAAAGGGCACGATGAATTTGTTTGGAGTACGGATATCAGTCCGGATGGAAACTTTGTGGCGTCGGCAAGTTTCGACAAAAGAATCAATATCTGGGACAGACAATCCGAAAAACCAATCAAAGAATTTCTGGGTCATGGTGGTTATGTCAGGGATGTGGCATTCAGCCCTGACGGCACATTACTCGCATCCGCAAGCCATGATTACACCGCCCGGATATGGGACATTGCATTGGAAAAAACGATCCACATCTTAGAAAGCAACAATGATGTTCTGCAGGTGGTTTTCAGCCCCGATGGTAGACGCTTGCTGACCGCCTCACGACACGGGACTATTAAGATCTGGGATGTTGAGACGGGGCGTGAACTCATTGAACTGGAGCACACTCTAAATCTTGATCCATCTATCGCGATGAGCCGAGATGGAAGACCGATCGCGTTTGGCCAGGAGCATGACGCCGTTATCCTGTTTTCATTTCCATGGCAGTTAGATCAATATCCAGGGGACACCTCTACACCATTTGAGCATCGTATTGAACAGTACAAGCGAAGTTTCTGGCAGCAGTGGTTTAATCATAAAAGCACGAAGATGGTATCCAATTCATACGCTTTAACAGAAGATCCGAAGAGGGTTTCCTTAGCCAAGTATAATGATTTGCTTTTAGACCAGGTTGACATGACTCCTGAGCTCTTAAAAGAAGCAGTGACGGACTATACAAAAGCCATACAGGACAGTCCTAATGAGTGGTGGCTCTGGAAAAACCGGGCTATGTGCTATGGCAAGCTGGAAAACTGGGACAAGGCCGTTGCCGATTATACAAGGGCTATAGAGATATCACCTAATGACTTCGAATTATTTAATAAGCGCAGCTTGGCATATACAAATCTAGGTCAACAAGAAAAGGCTACACATGATATTAACAAAGCTGGCTCAATGGCAACTACAGCTGAAACACTCAGCAGTTTTGCGGACACTTTAGAAAAAATTGGTAAATTTGAGATGGCTGAGCAAGCTTATTCTAAAGCCATCGAATTGGATCCCGATAATCATTCAAAATGGCAAGAGAGGGGTAATCTGTATTTACAAATGCACCGAGGGAATGAAGCTATTGCTGATTTTACGAGAGCAATGGAACTCGATCCCGATGATTGGTGGTCTTGGCATGAACGCGGTTATGCTTACATGCAGCTCAGTCAATGGGACAATGTTGTCTCTGACTACTCAACAGCAATCAAAATGAGGCCTGATATAAGTAGCAACCATATTCGGCGGGCCGAAGCTTATGGCCATCTTGGACAGTTGGAAAAAGCTTTGCATGATTTGAACAAAGTCATTGAGCTGGATCCAGAAAACCCTAACTGTTGGCTTGCACGGGCTAATTTTTACTCCAAAATGAAACAGTGGGATAAGGCAAAGCAAGACTATTCTCAAATCGTCGAATTGGATCTTAATGACATTAATATTTCATTATTTTGTTACAGGTGTGCGTTAATACAACTGGATACGGGGAATGAGCAAGGATATCGCCAAAAGTGTATAAGCATGTTGGAGCAATTTGAAGGTACTGATGACCCTGCTATCGCTCACTGGACGGCCTGGACCTGTGTGCTGGCTCCGGATGCTGTTGACGATTTGGGGAAGATCGTAAAACTGGCCGAGCATGCGGTGGAAAAAGGCGACGAAATGGACCAGAATCATAGTACCCTCGGGGCAGTTCTCTACCGGGCAGGCCAATATGACAAAGCCGTATCGACGCTGGAAGACAACGTGGGCGATCGAACCGACGCGAAGACTTCGTTTGATCTGTACCCGTTGGCCATGACCTACCACAAGCTGGACCAGAAGGACAAAGCGAAAGAAACGTACGAAAAGGCGTTGGATCGTCATCGTCGTCAGGAGATGAGCCTGTCGTCGACCCATTGGCACGAGTTGTACGAATACCGCCTCGAGGCGGCCACGTTGTTCCTGGGAGAACC
>CALETL010000025.1 GCA_937920485.1 uncultured Phycisphaerae bacterium | reverse complement strand
CGGATTTAAGAGGACTGCTTCTGATTCTACAAACCATCCCTGCAATGTCACCCCGGACTTGATCCGGGATCCAGGGCATCTTGCACATTCTCTGGAGTAAAAGAATTTAATAAGAACAACTCACTATGCGGTCTAAGCTTGGCAAGCATATTTTCTGTTTCAATATTTCTGTCATCATTGAATTTACACCATGCATGATATCGTGCATTATAGTAAAAAGATGTAAAGTGAATTGAAGCAACCAACCTTTGAGGCCAATACTCCTCTTGCTTCCAAAATTGACTTGCCTCTTCAAGTAACTTAAGGTACTCGTCAACCCAACCTTTTGGAAACTTTCCTTTTTTAAGAATGAAACTACTTGGATTTTCTACAACACAATGATTGTATAAAAGGTCAACAATTTCATTTTTTCGTGTCATATCTTCTGACTCCTTTACTATACCTTTTGTCAATTTGTCCTGCTTTTCCAGATTTCGGTCATGATGGATGCGGTGATGATGCAGGTGAAGACGAAGAAGGCGGTTGGAATCGCCGCTTCGGGGCCGAGGTTGTTCAGGGCCAATACCGTCCCGAGTCCGGCGTTTTGCATCCCGATCTCAATGGCCAGCGTCCGCCGCTGATTGAACGGCATGCGGAATAGTTTACCAACACCGTAACCGGAGGCCATGCCGTAAACATTCAGCAGGACCACAACCGCAATAATCGCCACCGAAGCATCAAGCATCTTCTCACGATTGCTGGCAATGACGACGGTACAGATAAAAATGATAAATGTCACAGAGATCGCGGGAAACACGTCTTTGATTTTCTCAATCGTTTTGGAAAAATAGTGTCGCACGATAAAACCCGCACCCAGCGGAATAACAACCATAAAGATAATCTGAAAGAACATGCCCCAAAACGACACTTTCAGATCCTGATCGGTCAGCAGTTTGGTCAATGCCGGCGTAAGGATTGGACACAGCAGCGTGGACACCGTGGTCAGTGACACCGAATAAGCGGTATCGGCTCCGGCGATGTAGCTCATGACATTACTGCTCATGGCGCCGGGGGCGCATCCGGCGATAATCAACCCCGCCGCCAGCATTGGATGTAGACCAAACAGTTTAGATAACGCAAATGCTCCCAACGGCATAATTGTAAACTGAGCAACAGACCCGATGAGAATGATCACGGGCCGTTTAGCAATGTTCTTAAAATCGTTCACCGTCAGCACCGCACCGATGCCGAACATGGTCAGAGAAAAGAACCATAAATTCGGACTACGAAGCGATTGAAATACGTCCGGCCAGTTTTCAGCACCCGTCCCAAACATCTTTGCCTTTGCCAGAAAGACAAACGGCTGATACCAGAAATACCCCACCACCGCAAACAGCACGATCCAGACCGCAAACAGCTTGGTGTACCAATGCAGGATGGTTTTCATAAAACTCTGTTGGCTTGTCAATTTATTAGGAGACGATGTATGCTGAACTTTAATCATATGGATTTCCGCCAAACGCCAGAATTGGATAGAAAATAAACGGCAGAAAGCTCATCCCCAAACCAAACAAGACTCCTCTGTTGTAGCTGCGCGCTATGCCAATGGAAAACATGGTTATCAAAACCAGATATATCAGCCCGCCAACATAAGGAATGAAATTTGAAAATCCGCAAAGCCATCCCAATCCTTCCGATTTATCCGCCATCCTTGCCATACAAACCTCTCGATAGACCGGAATAAAGACCGCCCACCCCGGTTCTCCCCCATTGACAAATACCGAAATCTGAGAGAACAATGTAATCAGCGCCACGACAACAATAACAATCAGAATAGTACATAGAAACTTTACCGGAATTTCCGGGAACGAATTTTCCTCTACAAACGCATTGATCTGCGATGTTAGTAATTCGGCGTCAGTTTCGCCAACGGAATACAAAGACGAACCGTCAGGTTCTATCAATCGCAGACTCATCAGGTAATACCCATCCTCAGAAGACTCCGAATCCCAAGAAGACTCCGGATCCCAAGAAGACTCTGGATCCCATTCCATAAAAAATTCACAGAGACAAATACCTATTTCCGTTTTTCGCTCACGTCCATTGGAATAGGTAACCGTCGATTGAACAATAAATCCCTGGGCTCCGCTTTCAACTTTTGAATAAGTTACTTCGCTGTTAATTTTGTCCAGCGTCCCGGTATTCAACATGCGCGATACCGTCCGAACAGGAAGATCATCTACAGAGTCATCAATAAAATGCTCCATAACACTGTCCACTTCTTTTTGAGCAAGCTGTGTAATGACTTCCTCTGTAAAACGGATAGCCTCGGGTGACTGTACGATTATTGAATCCGGTTCAACCGATGACTTATCAATAATGCTGGTCACAACAAGAAAACCGACAATAAACCCAACCACTCCTGCAACGGCAATCAGGGGAATTTTCAGTTTCGCCAGCACCGACTTTTCTTCCCCATTTTTGGCGTGCTTCTTTGACACACCTCGCGGCCGTGAACTCTGGAAACCTGCTGGACCTGCCGGAATTTCCTCAGGGCCGAATGATTGGGCATCTGCAAAATCCCTCTCCTGAGGTTCATCATCAAGTATCTCCGGTTCAGGATCAACCAATTTCAGTTCTTCCGTTTCAGACCTTGGAACAGGGATCGTCATTGGCTGATGACATTTAAGACATTTGATTTTTTTTCCGCCGTATTTTGACAGTGCACAGAATATCTGTCCGCATGCCTGACAACTAAAACGAAGCTCATGTGTGGAACTGACCTGGCCATCCTTATCCGGGATTTCAAATACGTATCCACACTTAAGACACTTTTGCCGACATGGTTTTTCTGAATCCGTATTAATTTGAAAAACAGTTTTACAGTCTCCACAGATGCATACAATATTATTCACTTCGGATGACTGTACACCTGGCACCTGCAGCAACTGCCCGCATTGAGTACATTTTACATTTTTTCCAGCAAACTTCTTTTGAGCACGGAGAACTGAACGACAGTTGGGACAACGAAACTGAATAACCGGTTGATTTGAGTGTTCTTGGGATGTGTTTGGATCGCTCATAAGCTTAATTCTTCCCTTCTTCTAATGCTACAATTCTCACCACACCAAAAATAAATCGACACGCATATACAAGATGAAAATCCACCTTTTTTACCGTGTTTTCCTTCTAAGAACATTACAGCAATAATCTCCTTATTGCAATTGATCTTAGTTTAACAAAAAAGATGTGTTTTCGCCAGTTATTTTGACAAAAATGGAGGAGATTTCCGCAAATAACTTGGAGTACCAATGCAGCACGGTCTTTATTGGGCCTGCGGATCTGACGGGGTCTCGTCGGGGGTTTTAAGAGATTGTTTGTGCCACTGCTGTGCCTCGGTGTAAGTGACCATAAGTTTATCGACCATCTGACTGACGCTGTTGTTTTGGCGAAGATGGGCCTGTGCATTTTGGGCAAGCTGACGGCTTTTTTCACGCTGGCCCAGCATATTTTTCAGACAGCCGTAAATATTCAGTTCATCCTGCGGGTCCCACAGAGCCGCTGTCTGTCCGTCAACCATCAGCCCGCTAACCTTCTCAGGGCTTCCGACAACAGCCAATCCCACCGACATGGCCTCCAGCAGTTGCGCATCAAAATCTCTGCTTTCTGACAGATGTACATAGATATCCGCCCCGCTGAAAACACTTCGCATCGGACGGATCGGCGGAACGACCGTAACTGTCGAAGTCAGGCCAAGCTTTCGGATGTAAGCCCGAATCGCTTTTTCGGCTTTGCCTTTGCCCATGATCGCTACCATAATTTCGAATCCGTCCAAAACCAGATGGCGAACGGCATTGAGAAACGGTTCAAATCGCTTAAATGAATTCAATGGATGAGCAACGATCAGGCTGGCAATGTGTCCGTCACGGGAAAAACAACAGCATTGGTCCTCAACAAAACTGCCGATGCGAATGTGCTCGATGCGGTCTTTCAGGCCGGGACACTTTTGGAGAAGATGATCGGCGATGGGTTCTGACGGCACAATGACCTTAACAGCATGACGCAGCGATTTCTCAAAGCAGACCCGCCGCGGCGGTTGTTTGTGAAAGGTGACGACGCAGGGAAGCTCAAGCTGTTTGCTGAGCCAATGTGCCAGATGAATCTGTCCGGGATAAAATGTATGCAGGATCGTCGGCTTAAAACGCAGCAGCCGGTCGAGCAGGATTTTCCGATTTTGGCTCCAAAAGATCGGCAGCCGCAACGCCGGGTGCTCGATTTGCTCGACCGATGGGCAAAGGATCGCCTGAGAATCCACACAGGATGGACAAACCAATGCGGACGCATGGGCGGCGCCGGACAGACCTACCAGAATCCTTCGGATGTATGAGGAGTACTGCTGAAAGACCGGTTTGCCCACAAGAAACACTGGCTTAACCGGCATTCCAGGAGACGATTCTGTGAGTTGGTCAGGCATAAACAGTCCCGTTTAGTGTAAGTCTGTCAGCATTGCCGCCAGTTTTTCCAATTGGCCGGGTTTGATATGATAGCATTGCTCATCCGATGGATATTGACCGCTGCGAATCTGTTCGACAAAATCGCCAACAGCTTGTGTGATCGGTTCATCCAGTTGAGCAAAGGATTTTGCGAATTTCGGTTTTGGATCGCCGCTCAGGCCCAGAATATCTGAGATGATCAGGATCTGTCCGTCACAATCCGGGCCACTGCCGCAACTGATCACCGGAACAGGGCTTGCTTCTGTAATGATCTTCGACACTTCGCGAGCGGTCCCTTCCAGCAGTAATGAGCTTGCCCCGGCGGCGACCATCTTTTTCGACAAGTCCACCAACTCCAGTGCGAGGCCCGCCGTGGTGCCTTCGGCCTTGAGTTTGCCGAGTTTGGTAATTTGCTGTGGGCGAATGCCGATGTGAGCCATGACCGCCATGCCGGCGTCGCTGATCGCCTTGATCACGTCCAGATGGGCGGCTGTGGCCTCGACCTTGACGATCTGTGCGCCGGTTTCCTGAAAGAAACGCCCGGCATTTCGAACTGCGTCGGCAATGCTGGTCTGGTATGACAGAAACGGCATATCCGCAACCAAACACACATTCGGCGCGGCTTTGCGAACGGCGGCGGTAATCGTCACCATGAAATCCATGGTTACCGGCAGCGTCGTATCATGTCCCAACAGAACCTGGGCCGCGGAATCCCCCACAAGGATCATCTCGACGCCGGTCTGGGCAACCAGCCGGGCCGTGGTGTAATCATAGCAACTAACCGCGGCGATCTTCCGACCGGCCTGCTTGGCTTCTATCAGATTCGAAAGTGTCATTTTTTTATCCATATCGCACCTATTTCTACATTATTTTCCTGAGCCATAGTATAACGCCATGGAACTTTTATTAGCAAGTGGTTTTTTAATACCGAAAAAACAGGACATGCAATGGGTAATACTATAAAATCGCCGATTTTACATAAGATTACGCACATTTATTAAAGATTTATCCTCCGGTTTTCGATAGATAAAATGGAGTTATTGATATTATATTTCAAGCTTTTCATCACCCTCCTCCGAAGCCAGGTTCTACTTGTTAGGATCTGGCTTTTTTTTGTCTCTTTTACGTCAAGAAGTCCCCTCTTTCCTCCGATACTAGGAAAAGATTTAATTGAAAGACACAAATGGACTTAAATTCATCGAAAACCGATAAACATCAAGAGAACGGGCCATGCGATATTGAATCCCTGCCGGAACACTTGCAGCAGTTATTTCTATCCGGAAAATCGGTGTCGAATTTGTCTCATCTGGTCAAAAATATCATTCAAATGGTCTCCGGTTCCGCAGAGATTATAGAACTGGGATTGAAACAAAAACAGTATGACCGGATTGAGCGAAGCTGGAGCATCTTCGAGCCAAATTTCATCCGGCTCAAAAAATTTATTCTGGATCTTATCAAATACACAAAGCACTATCCGCTTCAAAAAACGGAATGTGATTTTAACCGGCTTGTGACAAACGCGATTCAATCCAGTGGATATATTCTGAAAAACAAGGATGTTAAAATTCAATTGCAGGAAGACAAGGCAATCAAACCAATGTCATTGGATGCAGACAAGATCGAGGAAATGGTTGCCAATCTCATCACCCATGCATTGGACAATCTTCCGGAACATGCAGGGACGATTTCAATTAGCACGATGTATCTCAGCGAGCATGAGCAAATCCAACTGTCTGTGTGTGATGACGGCCCGGCCTTAACGAATGAGGTGATACGGTCGCTCGCCGAACCGCAGGAACGGACACGCGATATGTGCGGCACAGGATTTGACATTCCGCTGGCAAAGCTCAACATCGAACAGCACAACGGATACATGGACCTTGAGGGCAGTGGCACACAGGGCAACTGTGTTCATGTCTATCTCCCGATCCAATAATTTCCTTGCCTGCATTCAAGGATTGCATTCTAATGTAATTCCGTATGATGGACGATCAACAGCAACAACCCGGATTCATATTTCGTCTTCATCGAGCTTTGGGGCCGATTTTAGGTGGACTGCTACTGGACTTTACCGATCTGGCAACATTCGGTCCGATGGGGATACTGGGACCTATTCTCGGTGCGGCAGTGGTACTCTGGATCAGTTCGCTGTATCGGTTTTCTGTTAAAACGAAAATCATCCTGGCTTTTCTTGGCGGGGTCTATTGTACGGTCCCGATGACAGAGCCATTCCCCATCGCTACGCTGGTGTGCGCAGCGTGCCGATTCTTTGAAAAACCCTCCAATCCTCCTGACGATTCAGAGGATCAACCGAATCGAAAATTTGTCGAATCTAAAGTTGAATCCGAAACAGATTCAGATGAGGGAAAGTAGGCACAATTAGCTTATTATCGTGGGCACAGTCCACCCTACCCGGCTGTTAAGTGGAACAACATATTTGTTCATAACTCACTAAACAGATCATTAATAGTGCGATTCCTCCTGTATAAACAACTGGGGATGTATGGTTTGCTAACAATGCAAAAGCAAGAGATAACATTGCAACACTGAGACGCGCGAACATTTTTTTATCAAAAGGCATATCCCAGCTAATTCTGTTCATTACTGAGATAGAAACCAGATAGATAGACGGTGAAAAACCGAGCAATAACCTTCCCATAAGCGTCAAATGGCCTCCGTGTCCTGCGGAATGAATAACGGTTTCAAGCCCTGCTCCAAAGGCTGCAATTGTAAGAAAAATAACAAAATGGCCATAGCCGAACACAAACACCTTGAAAACGCTCTTAAAGTTTCTTGGACTTTCAAAGTCCCAGTTAAAATAAGTCCACCAAATACTGGCAGCGATCATATATCCAAAGATGGTTGTCAGAAAAACCTCCGAACCTGGGGTAGAACCCACCCCAACAGCAACCGCAACCAAAGTTTCTCCCAAAACAATGATAGTGAACAAACAATAGCGTTCTATTATGTGGCTAAGGTGGATTGGTATATGAATCTTGGTTTTCCATGCGAAATATGGTGCGGCTATATGAATCACTATTGCAAAGGCCCAGACATAGTACTGCTGGGGAATAGGGAATCCTAAGGATACAAGCCAGACTACACTTCCTATGACTTGGCCTAAGATATATCTTAGAGAAAATGAATTGAATTCATGATTATTTATATAGACTCGAATCCAACCAGCGGATAAAACCGCCTGGAGAAGTACATAGGATACAATGAAAGGCGTAGTTTTTCCCTGGGCAAGTTGTCCTATTGAAGCAGCCAGGATTAGAACTGCTAAGATTGCGCCCATATACATGATTCTAAAAAACACATCGCCATTGTCAAAAAGCGATGCATACCAGGTCAGCTGGTTCCATACCCAGTACACAGCAAGAAATAAACTCGTATATAGAATCAGACCTCTAGGCGTAAGATTATTCACAAGCATTGTAGTAAGGGCAGCAATTGAGATGACAAAAGCCAAGTCCATAAACAACTCTAACCAAGTGGCCTGCCGATGCCCTTTTTCACTACGAATTTCAACTGGTTTAAACAGATAGGATGACATTATCTGACTTCCTATTTAAAGGATTAATAAAACTAGAAAACTAAGGACAGTTAATTATTTTTGAGACTGTCGTTAGTTTTTGATTCAGATTAGATAGTTCAATACCTTGTCGCAGTCTTTTTTGATCTGTTTTTGCAGGCATTCTTTTGATTCAAATCGCTGCTGATGACGAACGAACCGCATGAAGTCTAAGCCAAGCCATTTATCGCGCAAATCCTCGATCTTGTCTTCCAACAGATGTGCCTCCAGCAAAAGCGGGTGGTCACTGACGAATGTCTTGGCGCGGCCAATACTGATCGCCGCGAGTCGTCGAAGCCCGCCAAAAACAACATCCTCCAAACAATCTCCAACGACAACATAGCCGGCATAGACCCCTTCGGCGGGAATGACCTGTCCGACGGGCTCAATGTTGGCCGTGGGAAAACCGATCCGGCCCCCAACACCCCTGCCGG
>CALETL010000024.1 GCA_937920485.1 uncultured Phycisphaerae bacterium | reverse complement strand
GCGGCTTGGTATAGGTGCTGATTTTCACCAAAAACCAGCGTCATCGCTGGAATCATAAACACCGCGCCGCCGATACCCAGCAGACCTCCGATAGCGCCCATTCCCAAACCGATGATGATAAGATAAACAATGTCCATGATTAGTTGCGGCCCGGATTAAACAATTCATTGAATTTGTCTTCAATGCGTTCGCTTTCGCACAGCGTTTGGCCGATGAGGACGCCGCCGACACCAACCTGAATCAGTTTTTCAACATCCTGCCGTGTCTTAATGCCGCTTTCAGCGATCAGTTCTTTCCTGTTTTCGACCAGTTCAGCCAGACGGGCGGTATTGTTGATATCAACGGTCATGGTCGTTAAATCCCGGTTGTTAACACCCAGAACACTGTAGTTTTTTTGAGGAAAACCAACAACACTTCGCATCTGCAAAAGCGAATCGGCTCCATGTACCTCGATGAGAGCAGTCAGTGTCAGTTCATTGGCCAATATCAGCAGGTCCATCAGATCTGCCGGACTTAGCGCCTCGGCGATCAGCAGAATCGCATCCGCTCCGGCGGCACGAGCTTCATAAATCTGATATGGATCAATAATAAAGTCTTTCCGCAGAACTGGTATGCTCACGGCTTCTTTGACAGCCGTTAAGTAGTCCAGCTTGCCTTGGAAGTATTTCTCGTCGGTCAATACACTGATCGCATCAGCGCCGCATTTTTCGTAAATCTGCGAGATTTGTACAGGATCGAAGTCCGATCGAATGAGACCTGCTGAAGGCGAGGCCTTTTTGACTTCTGCGATTACGTTCAGACCCCGCGGATTGGATTTGGTGACAGCGGAGTAAAAGTTGCGGCACTTCGGAAATCCCAGCACATTTTCCTTTAAGAGCTCAATCGGCTGTTGTTCTTTAGCACGTTTGACTTCGATACGTTTATTCGCAATAATTTCATCAAGGATGTTTGCCACGACTTAGTCCTTTTTGGAGAGTTGTACAAACAGCATCCGCAGTTGTTCCAGTGTGCTTTTGAGCAGATGGGCTTCTTCGTCGGTCATATTGTCTTTGCACTTTTCTTCCAGCATTCCAAGCATATCGATATTGAATTTGGCAACCTGAAAATCGGGCTGAATCTCTTTGTCCTTGTCCTCCTGAGCTCGAATCACGCCCAACGCATAAAAGGCTTGCGTGGCCAGCATGCTTACCAAACCAGTAAAATCCGCTTCCGGCAATTGCGGCTGAGCAGGTTGTTCTGCCTCTTCATGCTCAAGCTTTTCCTGTTCTTTCAGGACCTCTTTTTCCTTTTGGGCCTGCTGCTTCCAGTCCTCGTCAATAATGATCTTCTTTTCTTCGTCTGCCATTTTATTGTCTCCTAACGGTAATTTTTCATGCTTCGGTTGATATCTTTTTTCTGCTGCTGTTCGACCATTTTAGCACGTTTGTCATATTGTTTTTTACCGGTTGCCAGTGCCAGTTCCACCTTGGCGATGCCGCGTGAATTAAAGTATATCTTTGTCGGGACCAGTGTAAATCCCCGTTGTTCCAATTTGGTGCGGATCTTTTTGATCTGAGACTTATGCAGCAGTAGTTTTCGTTTACGCAGAGGATCGTGGTTCGTATAGCCGCCACGATCGTATTGGGCAATCTTACAGCCGACCAGCCAAACCTCGCCACCGATAAGCCGCCCATAGCAGGCATCCAAATCGCACTGCTTGTTCCGTAAGCTCTTAACCTCGGTGCCCAGCAAAGAAATCCCCGCTTCAACCTTTTCGACCAGTTCAAAGTTATGATACGCCTTTTTGTTCTTGATCGTCGGGTTTGTATTCGATTTTATATCTTTTACCTTTGACATTCAGGCCATAATAGCAACCGGAAGCCGGATTATCAAGTCCACAATCACCTTGAAGCAAAACAAAAACAGCGATTGCCGGGATATATCGACAATCGCTGTGAAGATTCTTATACTCAAAAACGACTACTTTATCAGCCGAATGCAAACAGGATAACGGTAATCTTCCCCTTTATTAGCAGCAACACAAGCCAATATACAGAATATAACGTTGCAAATAGCAGCCGCAATACCAATCAAAGCACCAATGCAAAAAACAGGCATTAAAATAGTCGCTGCAACCCCTGCTATTGCAATTGTTATCTGAAAATTCAAGGCCTCTTTCCCTTGGCTGTCGACAAACTTATCTTCATCTTTTTTGATCAGCCATAAAATAAGTGGTCCGATGAAATTAGTGAACAAGCCAAGCAGGTGACATAACATTGCCATTGTCTTAGAATCTTGTGTGATTGCTGAAGCATCTATTGTGGGGGGTGCCGGTTCCGGCTGCGGCGGTACTTGTGCTTCGCTTTGCTGTGGCTGACCCTCATTGGTCGGATTCGGGTTGTCCATATTCTGATCCATAATCTTGCCTCCTAAATGCTAAATAAACTTTCCCTTAAAACTCCACTATTAAATTGGAATCTACCACACTGTACCTCATTTGTCAATAAAAACAAAAAAGCGGTTTTGAGGGCCGCCACATTTGTTTAGGATCATCATTTTTAGTTTGGCTTCCTGCAGGAGCCACAGAACTGTCCCATCAAGTCCATTGTGACCGTGAGATTATCCATGTTGCCGTCCAGTTTGGCGTAGGCGTTGATCAGTTCGAGCAGTCCCGGATCGACGGGTTTTTCACCATAGCGATGGGCAACATTGACAATACCCGCATCCAGTCCGTATTCCATTGCTTTGGCGACATAGGCGCGGCAGATACCGATACGACGGCCCGGCAGATCACGGCAGCAGTTGCTTACGCCCAGCGAGCAATGACAATCTTTCATTGTCGGATCGGTTTTAATCTTCTTGATCGTTTCAAAGGCCCGATAGGTATATCCCGGCACACCCGGTTCCATCGG
>CALETL010000023.1 GCA_937920485.1 uncultured Phycisphaerae bacterium | reverse complement strand
GGTTGCAAAATGGCTTCATCCGGGCCCACTTCTTCAGGGTAAACGATGCCGGTTTCATCGTCCTTGATATCGAGAATATCTAAATCATCCAGAGACTCTTCGACAAGTTCATCTGAACCGGTATCGGGTTCATTTGGCACGGCCTTTCCCGCCGCACGAAGAGCTTCAAGGATATCAGCTTTGCCTTGCAAAATATCCGCATCTAAATCACGATCTTTATTTTCATCAGACATATTTCCCTCCACGGTTGGTTTTTAACCCTTATATCATAATAGAAGGTCGAAATCAAGAAGCAGGGGGTGTATTTTACTAAAATGACCAAATTTATCACGTTTTTATACGGTTTTCGGCCCAAGTGATAACATGGTGAATTTGCCGGGGTTCAATTGCTCGATAAGTTTGGAAATGTCTTCAAGCTTGACGCTTTTAATGGCATCCACATCCTCTTGAACACTTCGGTATTGATGATTATAGACCCAATTAAAGCCCAGGCTGACCAGCCGTCCCATCGGCTGCTCACAATTAATCGTTACAGCACTGAGTTTTTTATTCTTTGCCGTTTCTAATTCTGCTTCAGAAACGCCTGTCTTGTTGATTTCCGCGAAAATGTCCTGAATAACATCCATAACTTGTCGGGTTTTGTCAGGGTCACAGCAGATGTAGCTGTAAAAGACGCCGGTTCCATCCATGGACTCACATTGCATTGAAGCGATTTCGGCAAGAGCCGGTTCTGTCAATCCCCAATAATAGCGCGAGCCGGAGTCATCGCCGAGGATCATTCCCAATAATGAAGCGGCGAATCGGCGGGGATCCTGCATGGAAACCGCAGGGCTCAGCAAACAAATATGCTGACGTACAAGATTGGTGTTTAAGATGTGTTTGCTTTTGAATGTTCCGTTTGTATCCTCAAGCGTGCGTGAGGTGTCCATTGCTTCCCAATGCCCGCAGTGTTGATTGGCAAGAGTGCAAAGCGTTTCAAAATCAAAGTTTCCGCAACAGGCAAGAGTCATATTATTGGGAGCATATCGCTGCGAAAAATAGCTGCGCATCTGTTCAGCGGCGAGCGATCCAATGCTTTCGTTGGTTCCAAGTACGCTGTTGCTACAGGGATGTTTGCCAAAATGCAGAGCGCGTGCCTGATCCATGACTTCAAATTGCGGCAGGTCCTTGTACATCGCGATTTCTTCAAGAATCACATTTTTCTCAATGTTAAAGTCATCGTCCCGCAAAGACGGCCGCATCAATTGCATCCATAATTTTGCTACGTCCATCAGGTATTCAGGGAGAACCGCTGCATAATACACCGTGTTTTCTTCGCTGGTAAAGGCGTTGAACTTAGCCCCCAATCGATCAAAAGCACTATTGACTTCTAATGCCGAAAGGGTGTCTGTTCCCTTAAACAGCATGTGTTCGAGAAAGTGAGATACGCCGTTGATTTCGGGCCTTTCATCTCGTGCTCCCGTTCGTACAAAAAAACCGACTGCCGTTGAAAGGGCCTTTGTATTCACTTCGCCAATAATGGTTAAGCCGTTATCTAATTGTCGATGTTCAAAATTCATTGTTTAATCGGTATTCCTTAAGTTTTCACAGCGTCCGGGCCAATAGTGATAATGGTAAAGTCCTCAAAGGGGTGAAGTTTCAAAAATTCCTGAACGGAATCAACGCTTAATGCCTCAATTTTCTCACGGATTTCATCAAGCCCGCGGACACGGCCCAACAAGAAATGGTCCGAAGCGATTCCTGAGGACCTTGCATAAGTTGACTCGGACTGCATGATTAGAGAGGTTTTCAAGCCGACTTTTGCACGTTGGATCTCATCTTCGGTGATGCCGTTTTTCAGGGTGCGGAATTGGTCGAGAATAACATCGACCGTTTCTTGTGCCTTATCAGGAGTTGTCCCCGCATAGCAGGCGATGCCCGAATGGTCTTTCAGGGCCTTATAGTTTGCACCGACGGCATAACACAGACCGCGTTTTTCACGAACTTCAGTAAACAGCCGACTGCTCATGCTTCCCGACAAAATTGAAACTGCTGCAGCGATTTCGTAATAATGCTCAGAAGTAACCAGCGGTGCCGGTGTCATTAATCCAATATGTACCTGGGCACCTTCGGCTGGAAAATGCGTATAGCTTTTTTCTTTAACAGTGGGTTTTGGGGTGGTTAGTTCCGAATTAGAAGACCTGTCAAATGCTGCTTCGGTGTGTTGACAGACGGCGTCGAAATCATAGTTTCCGCAAACTGAAAAGATGACTAGTGAAGGGTTAAATATTTTCCCGGCAATATCGGCTGTCTGATCAAACGATAATGTTTTCAGTTGTTCCAATTTGCCCAAAGCAGGGCGACCAAAGGGATCCGGATAAAACTGCTCAAACAGCAGGATCATTGCTTTTTGGCGGGGGTTATCGTCCAGTCCCTGTAATTCACTGACGGCCAATTGACGGGCCAATTCGAACTGATCGGCATCCAATTGGGGTCTTAGAATAATGTCTGCATATAGATCCAGAACCGAAAAGAGGTTGCCGGCTTCCAATGACACGTTCAATGACAAATGATGTGCCGAAGCAGATGCGCCTCGATGGACACCCAACCGGTCAAGTGTCTCGATCAATTCACGGCTTGTGCGTTCGCCGGCTCCTCGAAACAGCCAATCAGTAATGACAGCCCCGGCACCGCAGCATCCTTCCGGCAGTAAAGACGCTCCGGCCGGTAGCAAAAACTGAAAGGATGCCGAGTGCACATTCTCGATTCGCTCGCCGAGCAAAACCATTCCGTTTTTAAGCTGATAAATATCTGTTGTGTTGTTCATAATGTATGGAAAAGAAAATTATTGTCCGGGATTGTTGTTTCAGGCAACCGCCATTTCTGAGTCAGCTTCCGCATTTTCAAACTGAACGCTGATTTTTTTACTGACGCCCTGAGTCTGCATGGTGATTCCATACAGAATATCAGCAATACTCATCGTGCGTTTGGAGTGTGTAATAATAACAAACTGCGACTGTTTTTGAAAATCCTGAACAATCATGTTAAATCGTTCATTGTTGGCCTCATCCAGCGCCGCGTCGACTTCGTCTAACACACAGAACGGCGATGGCTTGCTCTTGAAGACAGAAAACAGAAGGGCGATAGCGGTCATTGTTTTTTCACCACCGCTGAGCAGACTGATCGTCCGGGTTTCTTTTCCGGGAGGTCGTGCGATAATTTCGATCCCGCTTTCAAGAATATCATCCGGATTATCCAGAAGAATATCGGCCTTGCCGCCTCCGAAGAGTTTGCGGAATATCTGCTGGAAATTATTCCGGATATTCTCAAAGGTAACTTCGAATTTTTCCCGGCTTTCTTTATTGATCCGGGAAATCAATTGTTCCAGTTGACTTTTACTTTGATTCAGGTCTTCCACCTGAGTCGTCAAAAACTCATTTCGTTCTTCCAGACCCTTCTGCTGGTCGATGGCGTCAACATTCACATTACCCAGCCGGTCGATCTTGCCTCGAAGGGTTGCGATTTCCTCACGTACCAGTTCCCAGTCGACATCTTCTTCCTGAAAATCCTTATAGGCCTGTTCAAGATTAATCTGCAATTCTTCCTGAACACGGGTTGTCAGGTCCTCTTCCTTAACCTGAAGCTGACTTAACGTCAGTTCGATCTGATGAATTTGCTCTTCAACTTCGCTTTGTCGGGCTCGCTGGGTCCGCAATTCTTCTTGGTTACGGTCTTTCTGTGATCGCAGTTCTTCAGATTTATGGTGCAGGTCAATACTGTGTTTCTGGGCTTGCTCTTTTTCAAGATACAATTCAGAAACCCGTGATTCTGCAGTGAGAATATCTCGTTCCGTTTGAGTAATTTGGTCATTACAGGCAACAACTTCCGCTCGCCCGGATTCAATTCCCATACGACCATGCTGCAGTTGACTCTGGAGCGAAGCGATCTGCTGCCGGATCGAGTTTTGCTGCTCATTGACCTGGCCCAACTGAACCTTTAATTCGGTCAGTTCGTTTTCTTTTTGCTGGCGGATCTGATATTGTTCTTCGTAACGGCTCTGCAATTGCTGGATGTGTTCTTCCCGCTCCTGATTGATCTGTTCCAGTTCATCCAGTTTCTGGCGGGAGGTATGTTCTTTTTGGACGGAACTCTGGAGTTCATCCTCAAGCATGCCAATCTCATCTGCAATGACCGGCTGCTCTTCTTTAAGTCGCTGGATATTGTCATCCAGTATTTTCAGCCGGGACTCTGCATCGACTTTTTCAGTGTTGGCCTCATAAATACTGGTGCGAAGCTCTTTACACAGATTCGCCAGATGTTCATTTTTATGTTCGGTTTCTTCGAGCAGGGCGTCCCGCTTGCTGATTTCCAGATTGATGTTTTCCAGTTCAGATTGTAATTGCTGAATTCGGCTCTTTCTGGAGATCAAACCTGCCTTTTTACCCACAGGTCCCACACTTAGAATATCTCCGGAAGATAGAACCTGCCCGTCCAGCGTGACATATCGATAACCACTGCCGCACTTCGAAGATAGTGAAATGGCGGTCTCTATGCAATCCACAAGAATGACGTCTCCGAGCATACTCCAGACAAGCGGAGCGAATCGGCTCTCATAATTGACGTATTCCACCAATCGACCGAGAACACCTGACTGCTTCGAAAAATCAAATGTGTCACAGAACGGGCTGACCCGATCCATACAAACAACACGGATTCGGCCGTCCAGTTTTTTCTGCAACTGACTATCATTCAGAAAAGCGCCGGTACTGTTGATCAGTAGGGCGTCGGCCAGGCCTTCCAAAGCGGCTTCAGCGGCCTGAGCGTATTCGGGGTCAGCAATAATGGCATCGGCCACAACCCCCTCGACGTAATCACGTTTTTCCGATTCGGTACTTAATATCTCAATGATTGTCTTGTTCAATCCCTGACGTCGGGCTTCCATGTCGCTGAGTACATTCAGCTCGCTTGAAACGGCGCTGCGTTGTTCTTTGGATGAGGCGTTTTCTTCCAGCAGACGCCCGCGTTCATCTCCGACAGATTCCATTTCCTCGCGCTTTGCATTCAGACTGCTCTGCAGATCGGAGAGAACCGAATGGACGTCTTCAAGTTTCGCCTGCTGCTGGGCCTTTTCCGTCAACCATTGGGAAAGCCGGCTTTGTGTTTCTTCGGCCTTGCCCGACAATCGCATCTTACGGCCCGACAGGTTGTCACGATAACTGCTTAAGCTTTCAATTTCATTGTGCAGTTGTGCTGTCCGTCGAACGATATCAATAATGCCGGATTTTTCATCTTCCAATTGGGCCTGAAGTTCGGTACATAAGCTGTTGACTTGAGAAATTGTTTCTTCCAAAGAACGCAATTCGTTTGCTTTCGTTTCAGAGAGTTGTTGAACCTCTTCGAGATTGTTCTGACAGGAAGCCAACTGAGTTGAAAGATGACGAGTCTGCTCCGTTAGTTTATCGATCTGCTCGACGGCATTTTGTTTTCGTTCCTGCAGTTCTTCGATTCGATGGTTCAAAAAACCAATGCGGTCGTTCTGTTGTTCGATCCGGCTGCGGGCCGAGATCAGAGTACCGTCCCAATGACTGATCTGGCTGTCGGTTTCCAGAAGTTCGCTTGCCAATTCGGTAACCGCGGTATCGCAACGCGCAACAACTGCCGCCGTTTCACTAAACCGGTCTTTCTGTTCTGCCAATGAAATTCTTTTTTGATCTCGTTGAGTAATAATCCGGTCATACTCAGACAGTGAATAGTTGACACGAAGTTCTTTGAGGCGGTCACTGTATTCCAGATAATTGCGTGCTTTGCCGGCCTGAAGCTTGATGCTGCGAAGCTGTTTCTGGACCTCATTGACAATATCCGCTAATCGCAGCAGATTTTGCTCGGTTCGATCCAGCTTACGAAGTGCTTCTTTTTTGTGGGCTTTGTATTTACTGATTCCGGCGGCTTCTTCAAAAATGATCCGACGGTCTTGTGTCGTTGCCTTCAGCAACTGATCGATTTGACCTTGCTCGATAATGGAATAAGCACTGACGCCGATGCCGGTATCCATGAACAGTTCGCGAATGTCTTTCAGGCGGCAGGATTTGTTGTTGAGCAAATACTCGCTGTCACCGCTGCGGAAGAGCCGGCGGGATATTTGAAGATCGTCCTGTTCCAGACCCAACCCCCGAACATCAGAGAAAAACAAGCTGACCTCCGCCATTCCGCTGGGTTTTCGGCTGCTGGATCCGCTGAAAATAACATCCGCCATGTGTCCGCTTCGCAGACTTTTGGGGCTTTGGTTCCCGAGAACCCACTTAAGTGCATCCACAACATTGCTTTTGCCGCATCCGTTGGGCCCGACAATGGCGGTAATCGGGTGGCTAATCTTTAGTTCTGTCTTGTCAGCAAAACTTTTGAATCCGTTGATAACGATCTTTTCAAGCTTCATACAAACCCTTAATTATGATCCCATGCTCCGAGGAGAGTCACACCTCTTCCATCTAAATAGTCTAATAGTGTTATCGTCAATTAGCGGGTAATTCCTGTAAAACCGGCTCTGATTCAGGTTCAGGCCCTGCAATAAATTGAGCTAAAATGGCTTCCTGCTTGCTCATTGTTTCCAAAATACGGATAATTTCAGAATACGAAATCGCTAATCCCGGCTGAGTCGCCGAACCCTGCTTAACATCCGGAAGTTCACCCAATGTTTTGATCAAGCTGCTTAGTTCATAATTAGAAAGTAGCGGACCCAGTACCCGCGGCCGATTCGGATGTGTGCGGGAGACTGAAATATACTTGTCCCCGGGCAGCGAATTAATCGTTACGGACCGGTCTTCAGATTGGATAAAAAGATTTTTTTTGCACGAAATAGGGGATCCAAAAAATACGATTTTCGGAGATTTCTGCCTGTAAACATAGACCATTTTGGGGCCGGAACAAATAACACTGTCAATCAGAAAAGCTCTGTTTGCTACGCTTCTCCTTGAAACAACGGAACTGTTTAGAGACACTAGCATTTCATATGCTTCTAAACGCACCTGAATTCGGGGATCATTTAATGCACTTGTCAGAATTAGCATGGCGTCTCGACGTTTTGCGCTTTGTCCAACAGCACGGATTGCTTCAATGCGATAAGGGTTTCTTTCGTCCGCAACAATCGACCTAAGAACCGAAAGGGACCGGTCATCACCAATGTTCAACATACATCGAGCCGTATGAAACTGGACCGTTGGATCGGGATGATCGAGCAAGGGGGCCAGAGAGTCCAGTGCCGGCCTGCCGATTCCCTCCAATGCAATCTCAGCATTTTCGATATCGTCGCTTTTTGAGAGTATGTTTTTAATGAGTTCCTGAGCATATTCGTTCTGTATTACAGGGTTTTCCGCCAAAATGAGAGATTCAACAAGCCGTATAAACTTTTGTCTTTGTCCGATGTATTTAACAGGAAAAGAAAGAGAGATTTCGGCTGTCGATATTGCGGTAGCGGTTTTTGGGCCAAAACGCTCATTAATCCGATTGCGAATGGCATTGGCGGTGATGAAATTAGGTCGGTCGAGGATTAACTTCACAGAACCGCTTTCTTGTACCCTTCCGCCTCCCAGCACAAACCACTTCTGTGACGAGCCGCCTGTTTCTTGGGTATAAACGGGCCCATCCGCCATGGCCAAAGTCTTTGAAAACAGGGCAAACTGTTCAACATTCGTAAGACGGCTTTGCTCTTTCATTTCGGCGGTATAGAGATAGCCGCCGTCAAGGGATGTTGTTTGTGTGCTTGAGAGAGGTTTTAAGGTCAAATCAAAAATGTCTATTGGCAATGATAATGCCGGTATAACTCCGGATATTTCAACAACAGCCGTGTCCATACTGTCGATGATACTACGCGGATTGACTGAACCGACTTGTTTCCATATATATTTTTCAAGTTCCTGTCTTACTCCGGGGGGACATTCAGAAGAACCGGTTCCTGCAAGCCCTGCCACGATTCCAATCCCTCGCACAGGGATTGTTTCCGTGACAAAATATTGTGTAACCGATCCAATGGTATCTCTTGGATTAATCGTGATGTCAGGTTCAGTTGGTTGTTGTGGCGGAGTACACCCCCAAAAGGATATGACCGACATTAACAACAGGACGCATAATAAATTAAGTATTCTTTTCATTTTTAATCCTTTCAGCGCCAAAAAACCTCACTGCCACGTGTCAAGATATATGGAAAGCGTTTACGAACCAAAACATTGTTGTAAAATAGACAAAAATAGTAAGAACGTCAAGAATATTCTATATAGTGTAAAAGAAAAAGCCGCAAACCACTATATATGGTTTGCGGCTTTTTCTGTAACTGAATAGTAAGAATTAACGCCTTCGGTATCGGTCGGATCTTTGTTGGGATTGGGGTTGGGCCTGATTCGGGTAGACCGGCCTATAACGATAAAGGTTGTCCAGTTCTGCGGACGCTGAATCCATATTCTTTTGGAGTGTCGATTTGTTCAGCTCCGGGGGTAAACCGCCGGGCCATCGTTTGGTGAGATTCAGCGTTTTCCTGTATTCGCTGACAAGATCTCGTAAAGAGCCGGTAAGTTGGGTGTAGATAAGCTGGATGCTGACCAAGGGCTCTTCGGTGGTGATTTTTTCTGCTGTGGGGTATCGATTGTCATTTCTCCTTCGGTTCCATCCTGTTCTGGCGATGTCGCCCGTGTTATAATAGTAATAGCCATAATTAGAAGGAAATCTTTCACGGTTTCGACGGGTACGATATCCAACTTCTCCACGAACAACTTCTCGAGTCTGAGTGCCTAATCGTAATTGTTTATCAATGGTGGTGAACTGTTCATTAAGCGATTCAATGTTTTTTTCATGAAAATCTATTCTGGCCAGACTTTCTGAAATATTTCGCTTGGCTGCGGTATATT
Source organism: uncultured Phycisphaerae bacterium (assembly GCA_937920485.1). GTDB lineage: Bacteria > Planctomycetota > Phycisphaerae > Sedimentisphaerales > Anaerohalosphaeraceae > 4572-13. The sequence goes on along the minus strand of CALETL010000023.1, from coordinate 3,079 downwards.
TCTTGATGGTAGTCTCAATTCCCGGAATCGGCATTATTTTAAACTCTGCCATTTGCATATTTGACAATATTTCTGCCGCTGATTCGGCGGAAGCGGTTGCAAGCCCAAGATCAACTGCGTCTTGCGCGGTTAGGTTTAAAACCTTCCCAATGACATCCTCAGGAGAAAGCTCGGTTGTACTCTGAGATGCCGTCATCCCCTCGGAAAGAGTGCGAATCAAAGTCTGCGTTGGCTGCCGGTCATCTTTTCCAATAAATTGACGACTTACATTAATATCATCAACTTCGATAATTTCGATAATTGAGATGCGTTTATCGATAAAAGCTCTCAGAAGCAATTCCGAATGATCACGTTTCTGAGCCACTGCGTTCACATAGGAACTGTAGGTTAGTAGTGTGTTAGAACTGTACAGGGACAGATGATTTGCATAGCTTTCATCGCTGAGGTATCCGCCGGAAGCTGAACTAACAGATCCGATTCCGGCTGCCGGATTGATATATACTTTTTCACAGGCCAGCGCAACGATGGCCGCGGCGGAATATGCTCCGCCGTAAGTTTCTCCTGATATGTATGCGATAACCGGACAATTTTTTGTTTGCAAAATAGCATCTACAACTGTTTTCATGTAGTCGCCGCGACCGCCGGGGCTGTCGATCTGAATGATGATTGCCTGCGGTCCTCTATTAGACGTTTCAGTGATCGCCGCAGCAACTTTTGTGGAAACAGCGTCTGAGAGCAATATTTCCGGGCTTGTGAATTCAAGCAGGAAAACGTTGTCTTTGCGTCCTTTGCTGTCATATATAATATCATAATCGTTAAGAACCACAGGTGTCATTTTACCTTCCTCGCTGTTATAAACGAGTGTTTTACCGCCGGCAGTTTTCTGTGTTAAAAATCCGGTAAAGACCTCACCGCTCTCTTTGTGCTTGAATGTGTCCGCATATCCGGTCGCACTGATTACGCAAGCTACGATTATCAGAACTTTGCTGTAATATTTCATAAGAATCTCCAATCTAAAGAGAACTAAGATTTTATCGCATGGCATCTAGACCGTCGTGAATAGCCTTGTATTGGGCAATCGCTAATTCTATTGATTGCCTTGAAATGGGGACATCCTGCTCCTTTTCTTCAAATACTAGCAAATACTCAAGACTCTTTATAAGTTTTTTGAGAGTTTCTTTCGCAGCCCTCGGATTGACAGATAGCTGAATATCCAAAGTCATCTGATATTGAGCTATTTTGGCATACATTTTGTCAAGCTTCCTTAGGATTTTATCCTGAACTTTCAAGGCTTGGGCAAGCTTTTCGTTTTGAACAACCTGTGCATTACTATACCCTAAATCTGACAGAAGCTCACTTTGATAATCATAAATACCTGTAGCCACTCCATATTCAACAGCTTCCATTGCTGTTATTGCCAGGATATCGCCATCTTTGCAAATTTCGCGGAGTTCTTTGTCACTTTCTTTTTTATCCTTTGGTTCGATATAAAGTTTCTCCCCATCGCGTTCGACTTCAATAACAACGACCTCTTTGGTTACCATTGCTCTGGCAATGGCAGGGGGATATCCATTTTTCTCAGCAACAGCTGCAACATAATTTCGCCATGCCGCATCAAATTTTGCGCCGACATCCTTACCGTATAGATCTTTCATACTGCGATTACCCGCAATCATGGTTGCGGCCCCCATACTGGTCGCTCCATTCATGTAGATCTTATCGCAAGCCATTGACAAAACAGCTCCTGCTGAATAGGCTCCACCGTTCTCGCCGCCCTTAATGTACGCTACAACTTCAGTGTGAGTAACATCAGAAATTGCGGCAACCATTTTCTTGCATTGATCTACGCGTCCGCCAGGTGAGTCGATTTCGATCAGGATCATTAACGGACCGCTGTTCGATGTTTCTTTGAGAGCACTGATAAATGCCTCCATTACAATCTCAGACTCTATCACTCCAACAATGTGAAGCTGAGAAATAATATTATTCCTGCCGGTTGCGTTATATTCAACCTTGTAGTCGTTTAAGCTTAGCTCAATTTCACCCTTTTCCTGTGTGATTGCTACATGTTTGCCATTTCGCATGTCTTCAAGTAGATAGCCATGATAAACAGCACCCTCTGTTTTATGCGTAAATGTGTCAGCCGTCCCTGTAGCTATAAAAACAAAACTGATACTGAGTACCGCTACTAAGGTCAAGTTTTTCATAAATTCTTCTCCTGCCAAAGCTATTGTTGGAATAAATTTCATTAGTCATTCATTAGTGCCATTATACGATAAATATAACGGTTTCGGCAATAGAGTATCTGTAATATTTTCGAAACCCCTGCATTATATATGATATCGGCTAATAGGAGGTATTTTGTGACCAAAAATACTTTTACACAATAAAAGTGTCCGGTTTCGTCCGTCTGGCCTCTTTACAGTTTGAGGAAGTATTCCATCAGGTCGGGACCGTTCTGTACCTCAAAACAAGACTCAAAACTATTTCGCTCGCAGTATGGTTTACCTAAAACCCCTTTGATGCCATGTCCGGCTATGGCAAACGGCACCGGTTCCCCAATATGACATCGCTCTTCGACCGGCGTCGGGTGGTCTGGCATAACCAGAATCCGGTATTGATCGTATGTTTGGATTGCTTCATAAACGGGTCCGACAATAAATTTATCGATTTGCTCGATTGCCTCTCGTTTTTGGTTGGGATCACCGCCGTGTCCGGCTTCGTCCGGAGCTTCAATATGTACTAAAACAACATCATATTTGTCCAGGGCTTCTATAGCCGCTTCGCCTTTGCCCGCAAAATTCGTATCCAGATAGCCGGTAGCTCCCGGAACTGAGATCAGATCAAATCCAGCCAGTTTGGCTAAACCGCGAACCAGGTCAACCGCTGTAATGGCGGCGCCTTTAAGACCGAATCTTTTTTCGAATTTCTCCATGCTTGCTTTTTGACCCTGCCCCCAGAACCACACAGATGATACAGGATTTTCGCCAAGGTCCTTACGAACCTTATTGATCGGGTGATTTTCAAAAAGTTGCGTGGACTGAGCAATAAGCGCATTCAGAAAATCGGCGTTTTTACC
>CALETL010000022.1 GCA_937920485.1 uncultured Phycisphaerae bacterium | reverse complement strand
ATCACAGTTGTTGCGGCTGGAACAAAAAAAGATCGCCTGATCGGGTTTTTCCGTTTCGATCAATTCGAGCAGCTTCTCAAAGCGATGCCGCGGCTGAACCACCTGAAAGTAATGGCTCAGGGAATCAGGGGCCTTTTGATCGGCGATCAGTTCGACCATGACGGGGTCATCGAGATATTTTTTTGAAAGCTGCTTGATCTCGTTCGGCATCGTAGCGCTGAACAGCATCGTGTGGTGCTCATGCACCATGCACGAAAAGACAAATTCGATATCCGGCAGAAAACCCTGATTGAGCATCTCGTCGGCTTCATCGAGGACAAAATACCGTACCTCAGCCAACCGCAGCGGCGAATTGTACAGCAGGTCGATCAGCCGTCCCGGCGTGGCCACCAAGGCCTGTACGCCGTGGGCCAGCTTGCCCTTCTGGATTTCCATCGAAAAGCCGCCGTATACCGCGAAAGCGTTGACATCGGTTTCCTTGGCGATCCAGGCGATCTCATCAACATACTGCAGTGCCAGTTCCCGCGTCGGCACCAAGATCAGCGCCTGAACCTCTTTTATTGCCGGATCGACCGATTGGACCACGGGGATTGCACAGGCAGCCGTCTTGCCCGAGCCGGTCTCTGCCAGCGAAATCATGTCCCGCCCCGACAGCACATGCGGAAAGGTTTGCTCCTGAATCGGAGTCAGGTCGTCATAGCCCTTTTTTTTAAGGGCCTTGAGAATCCCGGGTTTTAAGTCAAGGTCGGTAAACTTCACACAATATCCATTTCTGCGGCCGCCGTTCTCGTACCCGGCCGCACCGTCATAAATTCTGTTGGTTTCTTTAATATAGGGGATGATTATATCCGCCAAACCGGAGAATGTATACAAAATTATACTCCTCAGTCTCCGGTCCCCAGTCTTCAGATAAATGGGTTCGAATTGGGTTCGTTTTTTGTCAGTCATCAGTCTCCAGTTATCAGTAATCGGTTGTGGATCAATCGCTTATGATGATTTTCCATTTTTAAAAATTGGGTTCGTTTGTTCAAAAAAGGTAACCGTCCCGATGAATCGGGATTTCGCTTTGCTCAACACACGGATTTTCGCAGATTAAAGATGAATAATAACAACAGAAGACACCGAGAACACTGAGAGATAGTTTTGAGTTATGAGTTTTTAGTTTTGAATTTATCGGTTCGAATTCCTTCTATATTTTTGTTTCATTTTCGATTTTCAGTTTTTCAAAACTGCCGGCTGGAAGCCGGCGTTACATTTACCCCCTCCGTATATAGGAGCGAACCTGCGCATTTTGTTCGAAAAATGGTATTGTAGATGAGTTCTTCTTGTTTTAAATCGTTGTGGAAAAGAGAGTAAAAAAATATCGAGAAAAATCAAAATAGCAAGATAGTGCAAGCGCCTTTTGTTCCAAATGGCGATATGGCGATATGGCGGTGGCCGCCATTTCGCCATAATGTGAAAAGTTAAAAGTAAAATGTTAAATGTGAGGATGCCCTGCGGGCGACTTTTTAAGTTTTTTGGGGAATTTCAGGAGTAAATATCGCTACAATTGGGGTATTGGAGAAACAGGAAAGATGAAAAAGGCAATTCTATTGTTGATCACTGTATTTGTATGCGCATCTGGCATTGCGTTAGCTAATTCATTCAGCATCGGAGCCAATCAGTTTGAAATAATACTTGTCGGCCGACACAACCGGCTGTTCACTGGCTTTGATAAAAGCGCGGGAGCGTAAGCTCCCCGATTGCTTATGCGTAACCTTTTCTCAAGGGGCATGTCTTTTATTAACCCGCCCTAACGGATTAATTTTGTTAGCCAGTGGCCCTGCAGCGTCTGCATGAACAGGCATGGATAACCTTTAAGACCGATGGTCCCAGCACTTCGGTCACTTTGGCAAGTGTCGCCCCTTTAGCCGCCATCTCCCGAAACGCACGACTCGCTGCGGCCCTGTTCCGCGTCCCAACAACATCCGCCAATACTGTAACTTTTTTCCCTCTGGCCAAAAGGCCCAGCGCGGTCGCTTTGACAGACCCTTCCGCTGTTGCGCCGATCAAAAACAGTTCGTCAGCCTTCAGCCCCGTCAGCATCCTTTCAATCCGCGGTTCCTGGAACGGATCCTCGCATCGCTTGCAAAAAACGACCTGGTTGTACCGATCCAGAAGATCCTGCGGTAAATCCGTAGAATCAGACGCTGGATAGCAGACGCAGTTGTCTCGAACCGTACACCTTAGCTTTTTGAAACCAGCCGTTCCCGCAAGGCAGAAACCCGGACTATGATAATCCGGGCTGTAAACCTGAGCCGTTGAAATTGTGGGAATACGGTTATGTCTTGCCGCCGCCATGACCCTGTGGATATTGGCAAGAAGCTTTTTGTGGTTGCATACGCTGGCAGCACCCTTGGCAATGAACAAATCCCGCTGTGTATCGATGTCAATCAGAATCCATTTTGGTTGATACCGAAGTGTGATCATTATTTACCCCCTTTCGGTTAATGCATTGCTTGAAGTTAATTTCACCTGTTATCGTTTTCGCTTTTTGACTGAACAGGAAGGACAGAATTTATAGCGGCAGGATGGACAAACCCCGGTCAGCGATTCGTCGAAGACAAAATGAAAACAATTCGGACAAATGCAGAATCCGTCACTTTCATCTGTCAGGTTCCGCACTTGCACATATTTGGTGGTAAATGCCTTCGCGGCGTTCGCAGGAGTCGTAATTTTTGAATAGTATGCATCCATTTTCATACCCCTTTCATTCTTGTTCCAATGCCGGAACCTAAAAATTAATACTCAAAATCATCGGACAGCGCCTTGATCGTTTCCCATGTTTCAGCGTTATCAATCACAACAAGGGCGATCGGCCAAAGGAGATCTTCTTCATAAGACATATGCTCGGCCATCATGAGAATGAAATGTCCAGCGATCTTCTGAAGGTAACCATTAAAATCGGCAAACTCGAAATCCCTGAAAGAAGACACCAATACGGCAAGATTGTTAATATCAGCTAAGATTTTCTTATGTTCATCTTCATCTGCCCTGCAAAGACCTTCCCAGCCGAACTTTTTCAGGTAAGGAAAGATGATGTCCTCTTCCCGTTCGATATGCCGCTTAAACCTGTAGAAATAATCAATCGTATGCGCCAGTCGGCGAAATTCCGAGCTTACATCGGAAAGGCCATCGAGAAGATCAATCTCTTCTGTAATTTCTGCCAAATCCGCCAAATAACATCTGGCGAGCGTATGTTCGGTCAATATTTTCTGTAAGATGTGATTATCAGCAAGCTTGACCTCTGTTGGGTCGGCGCTGTCTTTCCGTAATCCCATCAGTACAAATGCGGCTGATATTTTTTGGACCAATTTGCTGGGGTACCCCTCATCAATTAGCGCCTGTTGAGCGGCGGCAATATCGTCTGAATCTACCTTTTGGGCAAGATGGCTGGCTTCATTTTGAAGCAGTTTCGGATCGTCCCCCAGGTTGATCCGCTTGAACAACCCTGTTAAAGCCCATCTGTTTGAACTGTGATATGTTTTTGCCATTGTCCTGATCCTTTCGGTAAAAAAACCGGGAAAGAATTTACTCTCTTCTCAATCACCGCATTTCCGAAACCAATTCTTACCCCGGTTAATTCCTCGGCGACGACATCGTTATTTTGATCACATAAAATGTGTTTGAATTCACGCCGGACTTGAGAGATCGCTCTCATTATGACATTCGGATGTCATAAAACTCTCAAGCCCGGCAAAGGAAGGGAGAAAACCTTTTCAAAGAGCAACATCACTTCTCATCACTTTTCACTCAGAAGCCTGACGATTAATTCATTTATACTAATGGCAAACTGTGTGCCAAAGCGGATGATGACGAGGGGATTGCGTGTAACACGTTATTAAAAGATGGTTTAGAGAAAAGATATGCGGATCGGCTCAATCAAGAAAACAAACCTGATCGCCCGATATATAGTGGGCGCCCTGAAATATCGTGCGGATCAACCAGGGCGTTTGATGCCTAACTTTTGCATCTTGGACTCTAACGTCGAGGGCTTGAGGTGCAACAGTTCCGCCGCACCGTTTTCGCCCCTGACTCTCCAGTCTGCCATTGACAGCACATCGATGATGTGATTCTTTTCGATGTCTTCGAGCCCCAAGCTTTGCGGGCGCGGGGAATCGGTCGATTGAGGCATGTCCACATGCAGTGACCTGCCTTTTGTCAGGATCATCGCACGTTCGATAACATTTCTCAATTCCCTGACATTTCCGGGCCAGGGATGATTCTGCAATTGTTCCATTGCCTTGCGGGGGATTGTTTCGATGACCTTGCCCATCTTGACCGAGAGTTCCTGGACAAAGGCCCAAACGAGCATTGGTATGTCTTCTTTACGCTGACGCAATGGCGGTACCTGGATCGGAAAAACATTGAGACGGTAGAAAAGGTCCTCTCTGAACCGCCCTTCCCTGACTTCTTCGGCCAGGTTTTTATTCGTCGCCGCAATCACTCTAATATCGACATCAATGGTCTCCGGGTTGCCAATTCGTTCAAACTGCTCCAGTTCCAGTACATGAAGGAGTTTGGCCTGAAGGTCGCTGGAAAGGTCACCGATCTCGTCGAGAAAGATCGTGCTGCCGTTGGCAATTTCAAATCTGCCGATCTGTCTTGAGACAGCCCCTGTAAAGGCCCCTTTTTCATGGCCAAATAGTTCACTTTCTATTAATGTTGGCGCAATAGCAGCACAGTTGACCCGAACCATAGGCTTGTCGCGGCGAGCACTTAATTTATGAATCGCACGGGCAATAAGTTCTTTTCCCGTGCCTGTTTCGCCCTGTATGAGAACCGTTGAGTCCGTTGGCGCAACCTGCTCAACCTGACCCATCACCTCCTTCATAGCATTACTGTGCCCCAGAATATCCCCATAGCTGGATTCGACTTTAATTTCTTCCTTCAAATAGACGTTTTCCGCCTCCAGAAGTTCCTTGAGCTCTTTAATTTCCATGTAAGCGTCCTGAAGCGCTTCTTCTGTTTGTTTCCGCCTCAGGACATTGGCAAAAACATTTCCGATGAACCGAACGCGCTGGATACATTGCGGGGGCCATGCCCTTTTGTTGCGTATAAATGCAAAGCCGATAACTCCATCCGGTTTGTCCGTTCCGGTTGATAAAGGAAAAGCAATATTTGACTTGATCCCGTGTTCAATGCAAAACTGCCTTTCAAAGCTTGCTTCTTCGGGCAGGTCACCAGGGAGATCTTCAGACACAACCATCCCCATCGTTTCCAAGGTTTGTTGATACCACAGGAAACGTTTTTCAGGTTCAATAGACGTACGAGGGTGTGGCGGCATACCCGGCCTGACATAACGATGAGTAAGCTTCAGTGTTTTCTTATCTTCTGAGAATTGTGATATACCCCCACGGTCCGCACCAAGAAACTCCCCTACCAGTTCGAGTCCGTGTTCAATTTCTTCGTCGATCCGATTTGGAGGCAGATTTACAAGTTCCGCGGCAAGTTCAGAGAGGAGCTTTTCAAACTTGATGAGTTCTTCCAAGTCCTTTATCGAGCGTTTTGCCCCGAAGATTTTTGCATCCGTCTGTTCAGACTTCTTAGCCATGCCTATTCCCTTATCGCTGGTCCCAGTAAATCACTTGGTATCTCTTTCTGGATTCTATGACTTTTTTCATATAATCACAAGTTCTTTTGTATAAACAATAAACAGCATGTTTGAGAATTTCAACTTTAACTGTAATCATAAAGATGGTGTTCGGCAATATAGTCAAGCACTCCAGGCGGCAATGCGTCGGGCGGCAGGGTTCCAGAAGCCAATTGGTGACGGATGTCGGTGCTGGACAAATCGATTCGGGGTGTTTGCACAATATCATTTTTCAACTGCTCGATCAC
>CALETL010000021.1 GCA_937920485.1 uncultured Phycisphaerae bacterium | reverse complement strand
TGATCCAGATTCACCTGAAGCTCTTCTTCCGCTTGAAAAAACATCCCGGCGTTGGGTTTACGGAGATTGCTTTCGATACTGAAATCTTTTAAAGTGCCTTTCGGATGATAGGGGCAGTAGTAAATCGCATCGATCTCTGCGCCCTCGGCGGCAAGCAAACTTTTTAACTTTTGATGAATTTGCTCCAGATCTTCCTCTGTCACAAGTCCTCTTGCTACGCCGGATTGGTTGGTGACAACGACCAAAAGATAACCCATTTTTTTTAACTGTACCAATGCCTCAGCGGCTCCGGGCAACAGCATAACCTGTTCAGGTCTTTGAATATACCCCGGATCGTCAACCAGTGTATCATCACGATCAAGAAATACTGCCTTATGAGCCATTGCTTACCCTTCTTGATTTGATTTTCCGTTCAATCCTTTGAGTTTTTCGATGGTTGAGGTTGAGCTTTTACCATCGACCAACCGGGCCAGTTCGACGCGACCTCCATAGGACTCGACAAATTCTCTTCCGATGACACCTTTCTCGGCCCAATCCGAACCTTTGACCAAAATATCGGGACGAACCTGCTGGATAATATTGAGCGGGTCGGGCTCATTAAAAATCGTAACATAATCCACGCTTTCTAATCCTGCCAAAACCACCGCACGGTCGTGCTGGTTATTGACGGGGCGATCAGGACCTTTAAGTTGTCGAACGGAGCTGTCACTATTCATGCCCAAAACAACAATATCACCTTGGTCTTTGCAGAACTTCAAATATTCAATATGTCCCCGGTGAAGCACGTCAAAACATCCGTTGGTAAAGACGATGGTTTCTTTTTGCTGCCGGTGGTAGTCCAAATGCCTGATGAGTTCTTCGATGGAATGAATTTTTTCTGTTTTTCCCTTGTGAGTTGAAATGATCTCATTGACGATTTCATCCACACTAACGGTTGCACCGCCAAATTTTTCCACTTCAATCCCGCCGGCGATGTTAGCCAGTTGAAGCGAAGTTAACTCATCGCATCCTGCTGCCAAAGCGACTGCAAGCATCGCCAACATCATATCACCGGCGCCCGTAACATCGTATACATTACGCGGCAGTGTTTTCAGATGTTGCGAGAATTCTCTTGTTCGCAAAAACGCACCTTCTTTGTCGAGGGTAATGACCACAGTTTCAAGTTGGAGTTGTTCCTGTAAGATGCCGGATGCTTTTTCTGCGTCGGTAATTGTTTCGATCTCGAAACCAACAGCATGTGAACATTCTTTGCGATTGGGTGTAATTAAGCTTGCACCTGAAAATTTATTGTAGTCTGAATCCAGCGGGGGATCAATAAGCACTTTCTTGCCTGCTTGCCGAGCCAGTGCAATCAATTCCTGACAAAAGTCAGGACTCAGCATACCCTTATTGTGATCCTGCAGACAGACAACATCGCAGGTCGACAGTTGCTTTTTGTAGACATCGATCAGGCGATGAGCGTGTTCCTGCGGCAGCGGTTCAGTGCATTCATCATCAACACGCAGGAGTTGTTGTCGGTGGCGGTGTTGGGCCAAGCCGATCACCCGTTCCTTGGTGATGGTGGGGCGATCATCGATTTTGATAAGGCTGTCCGTTTCAGCTCCAAGATTATTGAGGATTTCAAGCAAACGTTTGGAATTGTCATCATTGCCCACAATACCAATACAGGAGCATTTTGCTCCCAGCGTTACCACATCTGCCGCCACAGAAGATGCTCCACCTCCCGCATATTCTCGCTGAACTACCTTTAGTACCTGAACAGGTGCTTCAGGGCTGATTCGTAAAGCATCGCCATAGATGTAGCTGTCGAGCATGAAATCGCCCACCAAAAGTACTTTTGGTGATCCCAGGTTAGTAACGGCCTTTAATAAATTTGTATAACTCATTCGTTTGACTTTCCAATAGTATTATCGAACAGAGAATCAATCAATGTCGTAATTGTATCAATTTCCTCAAGAAAGTCCAGTTCCATTGCCAGATAAGCAAAAACAAAAGCTTCCTTATCAGGGACCAATAATGCGTTTTTTATCCAGTCTTTCTGCGTACTCAGGATGACCGTAGCATTAGCCGCTTTAGCTTCAATGTAAATCTGTTCCAGATCAACAGGTGTATAGACATGGTGGTCATCAAATATTTTTGTCCCGCAAAGATGAATATTGTTTTGTTTGAGACTATTAAAGAAAGCGTTTGGGTTACCAATGCCGCAAAAAGCATAGACATTGCTGTTGCGCAGTTCGTCCAATGAGATTTCCTGATTGGGATAGCTCACTGCATGGCTGAGTTTGTGGGCTGTTTTTGCGATTGGTATATTGGGGGCGTATTGGCTAATTGTTTGCCGAAGTTTGTCAAGTTGTTCTTTGCTGGCCTGATCGGCACGAGTGATCACGATCACGGATGCTCGTACCAGTCCTGACGGTGGTTCCCTCAGCAGACCGGCAGGCAGAATGCGTCCATATCCAAACGGACAGGTTGCATCGATAGCAACAATATCTAAATCTCGCCGCAATTTGCGATGCTGAAACCCATCATCCATTACCAGCGCCTGTGGAGAATGGACAGACACTGCTTTTTTCGCTCCGGCGACTCGATCAGGATTAATGACAACTGTCGTTCCGGAACAAGACTTAGCCAGCAGAGCGGGTTCATCGGAAATCTCTCCCGGCTGTGTTTTATATCCGCGTGTCAGGATTGAACAGCAGATGCCTTTATTGTGCAGGTAGTTGCACAGCCAGATAACCAGCGGCGTTTTGCCGGTTCCGCCTGCGGTGATATTGCCGATACTAATGACAGAAACATTAACTGAATGACTGCGGAAAATGCCAAGTTGATAGCCCATATTTCGCAGGCGCACAACAGACCCATAAATCAGGGCGACACCCCGGAGCAAAAACCTCAAAAAACTTACTCCGAATCCCTGGTCCTGTCCTGAAACAATCCTTCGATACGTTTCTTGATTCAAGCGAACCTATCCTGTAATCCACCACTATAAAAAATCATTTACTTCCATGCCTTGGCCAGCAACCGTAACGTCCTGATAAAGCGACCTATGATACGTCCCGGTCGGCCACAAGTCAAAAGAATACTGTTTTTTGACCGAAAACGGCTTTTTTATTGACTTTTTGACATCAGTCGCTACGATGCTGGCTCGACAACACGTCAGTATGAGCACTCTCTTTGTAAAATGTGTTCGATGATTTGAATCTATTTTAGTTCTCAGGAAAACAGGAAAAAAATGGCAAAATTCGATATTATCTGGACGAAGGTTGATGAAGCCCCGGCGTTGGCAACAGTCGCATTGCTCCCCGTAGTAAAGGCCTATGCAAGGGCCTGTGACATTGAGGTCCAAATCAAGGATATTTCTCTGACCGGACGAATTATTGCTAATTTTCCGGAGAATTTGACCGAACAGCAAAAAATCGAGGATGCTTTAACTCAACTGGGTGACTTGGCCAAGACGCCGGCAGCGAATATTATAAAGCTGCCCAATATCAGCGCTTCGATCCCTCAACTGCAAGCGGCTATCTGCGAATTGCAGGAAAAAGGATACGACATTCCAAGCTATCCCGAAGAAGCAAAAACCGATGCTGAAAAACAATTGCAGGCCCGATTTGCCAAGGTACTGGGCTCGGCCGTAAATCCTGTTTTGCGCGAGGGCAACTCCGACCGCAGAGCCGCCGCGGCGGTCAAGAAATTTGCCAAAAAGCATCCGCATAAAATGATGAAGGCCTGGCCCGAGTTCGGTTCGAAGGCCCGCGTCGCCCACATGACCGGTGGGGATTTCTATGGCAGCGAACAATCTGTAACGATGGACAAAGCATGCTGCGCGAAGATCGAATTTGTCGATGTCGATGGCTATGAAGCCATCCTTAAAGAGGGCATTGTGCTTCAGGAAGGCGAAGTTGCCGATACTGCTGTTATGAATGTGGCCGCTTTACGCCAGTTCTATGCCGAACAAATCGATGCTGCCAAAAAAGACGACGTGCTCTTGTCACTGCATCTGAAGGCAACGATGATGAAGATATCCGATCCGATCATCTTCGGCCATTGTGTTTCCGTGTTCTACAAAGAAGCCCTCGAAAAGCACGCCGAGACGCTCAAGCGGATTGTCGTCAATGTCAATCACGGTCTTGCGGATGTTCTGGATAAACTCAACAAGCTGGATGCGGATAAGAAAGCTCAAATCGAAGCCGACATCGCGGCGGTGTATAAAAATCGTCCCAAACTGGCGATGGTCGACTCCCGACACGGAATTACGAACCTGCACGTTCCCAATAACATTATTGTCGACACTTCGATGCCCAATGTAGTGCGGGATGGCGGTAAAATGTGGAACATCGACGATGAACTTCAGGATACGGTTGCGATGATACCGGACCGATCCTATGCGACCATGTATCAGCAGATTATCAAAGATTGCCAACAGCATGGCCAGTTTGATCCTGTAACAATGGGCAGCGTTTCAAATGTCGGGCTGATGGCCCAGAAGGCAGAAGAATACGGTTCACACGACAAGACATTTGAGGCGATTGGTGATGGAACGATTCGTCTGGTCGATGAAGAAGGCGCTGTGATCATGACCCAGCCGGTGGAAAAAGGCGATATTTTCAGAATGTGTCAGGTCAAAGACGCTCCAATTCGAAATTGGGTGGAACTGGCAGTTAACCGTGCCAAAGCCGCCGGAGTCCCCGCGATCTTTTGGTTGGACGAAAACAGGGCTCATGATGCCCAAATTATTGCCAAGGTCAAGGCATATCTGCCGCAGCACGATACAGCAGGTCTTGAGATTCATATCATAACCCCACAGAACGCGATGCAATTCTCGCTGGAAAGAATTCGTAAAGGACAGGATACAATTTCCGTTACAGGCAATGTTTTGCGTGACTACCTGACGGACCTGTTTCCGATTCTCGAACTGGGCACCAGTGCCCGGATGCTGTCGATTGTACCACTTATGAACGGCGGCGGGCTGTTTGAAACCGGTGCGGGCGGTTCAGCTCCCAAGCATGTCCAGCAATTCCTTAAAGAAGGGCACCTGCGATGGGACTCGCTGGGGGAATATTGTGCGCTCGTTCCGTCATTGGAACTGATTGCTCAAAAAACCGGTAACCCAAAGGCATCAATTCTTGCCAGGGCACTCAGTGAAGCTGTCGGTCAATATCTCGAAAATGCCAAATCGCCGTCTCGCAAGGTTAACGAGATCGACAACCGGGGCAGCACATTCTGCCTGGCCATGTACTGGGCTCAGGCACTCGCCGAACAGACCGAGGATGCATCGCTGGCCGAATGTTTTGAACCCGTTGCCAAACAGCTTGCGGAAAATGAAGCGGCGATTAACGACGAAATGCTGGCCGCACAGGGGCAACCCGCTGACATCGGCGGCTACTATATGCCCGACCCGGCCCTGACTGTCGAAAAAATGCGTCCCAGCAAAATGCTCAATAATATTATTGACGCCGTATAGAAATCTTACTTTGACGGCTTAATAGCGGGAGGAGTTACTTAAATTCTTCAGATGGCAGGGCTTATTTACGATTGAAATGGCAATGTGATTTGCTTATAATTCCAGTACTCTAAAATCAGGAATATCTATTTAGCAGGAGTCTGTTTATGATCGTCGTAAACACAGAAACCATCCCGGGCTATCAAATTCTGCAAATAAAGGGGCTTGTCCAGGGTAATACGGTTCGTGCCAAGCATGTCGGTCGTGACATCGCAGCTTCTTTTAAGAATCTGGTTGGTGGTGAACTTTCCGGCTATACCGAGCTATTGGTCGAGTCTCGCCGGGAGGCCTTGGCCAGGATGCTGGCACAAGCTCAGCAGTTGGGTGCCAACGCGGTGGTGAATGTGCGGTTTGCAACCAGTTCGATCACTTCAGGAGCGGCTGAACTGTACTGTTACGGCACGGCGGTTGTTGCTGATGTCTCGGCATCCGAACAGCCACAAACCCAATCTCAGGATGGAGTAGAAACATGATTATTTTTCAATTTTTAATGCAACTCATTATCCCGCTGATGCTTGTACTTATAGGCCTGCTTATCGGCAAGGGTATTGAACTGCACCATTTCAAAAAACTGGATCAGCGTGAATGTCAGTTTTCCAATATGATCATCACGAATCTGAAAACTATTCCGGCTGAGTTCGAAGCGACCCAGCCGTTCTTGGTGATGGGGTCGGCTGTCATTGCTACAGACTATTTCAAAGTCTTCGCTGCGGGATTGCGGACTCTGTTTGGCGGAGAGATGAAATCGTATGTTACATTGATGGAGCGCGCCCGCCGCGAAGCTGTATTGCGAATGCTTGAGCAAGCCGATAATCAGGGTGCACAGGCCGTCTGGAACATCCGTTATGAAACCTGCACCACACATGGTCAACAGCGGAAAAAGCCCGGCGGGGTTGAAGTACTTGCATACGGGACCGCCTTAAAATGACCGCTCCGGAGGACTATTTTGATATTAATGCAGAACCTTCCGGATTCAATGGGCAGTTCGATCCCGACCCATCTGAACGAAAAATACCTCCCATTGACGGAAAAGAAGATGAAATTTCTACAATCCGGGATTCGGTACAGAACGAACCGGCCTTTACCGGCAAACTCCAGCAACCCCAATTGGGTCAGTGGTTAGCTCGAAAACGGGCTGCATGTACCCTCCCTGGAAATATTGTTGTAACACTTGTTGCTGCACTGGTCGCTGGGCCGTTTGCAGTTGTGGGTGCGTTTATGTCAGGACAGCAGACTATATTCCATATTTTGTATCTAATCCTGTTTGCCCCTGTAATCGAAGAGTTGCTCAAACAGTCGGGAATGGTCTATCTGTTGGAAAAAAAGCCATACCGGATCTTTTCGACCAGTCAGTTTATTGTCGCGGCGGTAATTTCGGCAGCTGTCTTTGCCTCCATCGAGAATCTGATGTACATTCATTTCTATACGGCTGGCCAATCCATGGAAAACTTTGTCGGCTATTGCTGTTTCCGATGGACTGTTTGCACGGCGTTGCATGTGGTCTGTTCCGTTGTCGCTTCGATTGGATTAATTCGTGTCTGGAAAAAACAACTCGCCGACGGCAGGGCGGCAAATCTTGCATTTGGGTTTAACTGGTTTGTCACAGCAATGGGATTGCATGGCCTTTACAATTTGATTGTAACAATCATCAATCCGCACTTCTAATCGTAGTCAGGTTAGTTCCACGGACCAATAGGCATGGTCGAGAAACTGTTTCCAGCTTCGATACCGCTCATGATTCAAATGAATATGGAGTACAGGATTGTTTTTGGGTTTGAGAGGTTTTCGAATGAGTTTCATGCGTGCCTGTGCCGGCGTTCGACCGCCTTTTCTGACATTGCACTTCAGGCATGCGCAGACGATATTGTTCCATGTCGCATCGCCGCCCAACCGTCGGGGAATAACATGATCCAGCGATAATTCGGCTGTGGAAAACTTTTTGCCGCAGTACTG
>CALETL010000020.1 GCA_937920485.1 uncultured Phycisphaerae bacterium | reverse complement strand
TTGAGGTAAGAGTCGAATCAATTGTGAACGTAATATGCCGTGTCAATTAAGTGGATATCATTTGGTCACAATCCTACAAGAGCAGGATTAATGCCTTGACACTCAGTTGCCGGATATATCTAATGGTAGGAGATTTGAGAATAAAGGGAGATACTTATGAGAAAACTTTTATTAGTGATGTTCATTGGGACGAGTTTGTATTTTTGCTTTCCGGCTGTGGCCGTAGCTGAAGAAGGTGACAAACCGCAACCACCTCGACCGAAAATCGAGCAACAAATGCAGCGAATCCGGAACGCCCAAAACGAGCTGCAGGAACAACGACAGCAGCTTGACCGAGAACGACAGGAATTGGAGCGTCAGTGGGACCGAATGCAACCTCAGCGACCATGGTTTGCCCCCAAACAAATGCACAAGGGCGGACACAAGCCGATATGCAGGCTGCTAATGGTGATGTGCCTGGTGGTACATATTCTCGTAGCGGTATGGGTCTTTCAGGATATCCGCAAACGTGGGACTGGCTCTGGCATCTGGATTGTCATTGCCTTGTTGGCGGGCCTGCTGGGAGCACTGGTATATGCGGTGGTGCGTCTTGGCGACGTGAAGAAATCCTGATAAAAGTCCATTGGAAATCTCAGGTAAACGGTGTGTATGGGTGTAATCTTAGAACTTTTGTATTGCATGTAAGTAGGAAAAAACTGGAGGCAATAATAGAAAATGAAGACTACTAAAGCCCGCGACATAATGACGACTAATATCATTGCGACAAAGAAAAATATACATCTCACCGAGGTGATGGCGCTGTTACTCAGAAATCATATCAGCGGCCTACCGGTAGAGGACGATGAGGGAAACCTCATTGGGATTATTAGTGAAATTGACCTGGTCAATTCCGTCTTCAGTGGCAATGCGGATGGTACGACGGCGGAGGAAGTCATGTCCAAGGCCGTTTTTTCTTTTTCGCCTGAAACGGAATTAGCGGAGCTTGTACAAGTTTTCTCGTCCAAGCGGCTGCGTCGCGTGCCCATAGTTGATAAAGGTAAGGTCGTTGGCATTGTGAGTCGTCGCGATATTTTGCGTGAGATATTGAAGCGCTACATTTAAGTCGCTACGAACATTACCAATCCCGTTGAGATTTACAACCGATTGCTGGAGGATAAATAATGAAAGATATCGGTGTTTGCGATTCCAAGCCAGACATCTACCTGCCCGAGCTGGCGACCGTGCTTAAAGTTGAGCCGATGACTAAGTGGGAAACTTTTATTGAGTTCAAGCTGGATTCAGAAAAGCCTCTGGGCCATAGACCAGGCCAGTTTGTCGAAGTGTCCATTCTGGGCATTGGTGAGGCTCCCATATCCGTGTCCTCATCACCGTCACGTGGTAACTCGTTTGAGATGGTGGTTCGTAATGTTGGTAATGTATCCAGAGCTATGCATCAACTGAAAGCTTTGGATCGCGTTGGCATCCGTGGTCCGTACGGCAAGGCGTTCCCCGTCGAAGAAATAAAGGGGAAGGATGTCCTGTTTGTTTGTGGCGGTATCGGGCTGGTGCCGGTCCGCTCGGCGATCCAGTATGTCTTGGATAATCGTGATGAGTACGGACGAATCATGATCCTGATTGGGACCAAGTCATCGGTTGATCGATTGTTCAGTGAGGAAATCGACGAGTGGCGTAAAGTGAAGAACATGACCCTTCTCGAGACGGTTGATCACCGGGATGATAACTGGGCCGGAATCGAAGGAGTTATCACGACGCTTCTACCGCTGGTGAAGGTCAATCCGAACAATACCGTCGCCATTATCTGCGGACCGCCGATCATGTACAAGTTTGTGGTCGTCCATTTGCAGAAGATGGAGATTCTCGACAAGGATATTTATATGTCGCTCGAGCGCCGCATGAAGTGCGGTGTCGGCAAGTGCGGGCACTGTCAAATCAATCAGATCTATGTTTGCCAGGAAGGCCCGGTCTTCAGGTTTTCCGACATTTCAGACGTTGAGGAGGCCATTGAATGAGTAAGTTGATAATGACATAAAGCATCGATAAAGTCCCTCTGAGAGCCACTTTAGAGCCGTAATTTCAATTATCTACTGGGCAGGGGCACGGAAAGTTAAAGCTTGACAGGGGCTGTTCTGGAAGGGTATTCTCGAATCACTCGTCGATTTAGTTTATTATAGGAAACTGACTATGAAAACGTACCTGCTTCTTTTCTTGACAATGGGAATTATCCTTCTGACCTCATGCCGAAAAAGACCATCTGATGCTCCTGCAGAATCACAGCCGGACGCCGTCGTGTCCGCGGCAGAGGCCGAACCTGCAACGCCACCGCAAACACAACCGGAAACCGAGCCGATACTCACAGCACAGGTGGGATTGCCCGCACCGGATTTTGATCTGCCGCGGCTGACCTTTGAAACCCAGCCGGACGGGAGCATGCTCGGAAAGCTCAGCAATGAGACGGTCAAGCTGTCTTCGTTCAAGGGCGAGAAGCCGGTGTTTCTGATCTTCAGCAGTTACACATGACCTCCGTTTCGGCGTCACGGCGAGACGCTGGAAAAGCTGTACGTGTCGTACGGCGAAAAAGCGGAATTTTTCCTTATCTATATCAGTGAAGCACATCCGGAAATGACCAAAAACGACGGCCAGGTTTATGGAAAAACGGAATCGACGGATGAACGTGCGATCCTGGCGCAGAAGTGCATGACCGAGATGAAACTGTCAATTCCGGTATTGATCGATTCGATGGAAGGACAGGCGGAAAAGGCCTATCGCGGCCGTCCGGATCGGATCGCGGTCATTGATGTTGACGGCAACGTGGCGTATTACGGCGAGCGCGGTCCGTGGGGCTTTAAACCGCTGGATGCGGAAAAGGCACTGCAGGCACTTCTTAAGGAAAAGGAATAAAACCCTAAACCATCAACACACAGATTATCAATAAAGTCCACAAGAGAGCCACTTTAAGCTTCCAATATCGATTATTTACTGGCAGGGGGGCTCTTGGGCTCCATCTCCCTGCGTTCGTTGATTTCAGGGTGATAAAGCCTCGCTGAGAGGAACTTTGAGAGATACCGCGTTAACTCCTCCCGCACGCCTTCATGTAAATATAAAACATTGATGGCTCAAGGTGAATTTGATAAGATTATTAGCCTCAAGAGAATTGGATATTATTTTGAACGGACATGATGCGACCTAAGATTTTATTGTTTTTTGAATATGGCACGCTTAATGGCGGTGAGTTTTCTTTGCTTGCAATGTTGAAAGTGCTGTGTCAAACGGAGTTTGAGTTTGTGGCTGCTGCTCCTGTGGAGGGGATGTTGACCGAACGCCTGGAGCGATGCGGGATCGAGGTCCTGCCATTGACGTTAAGGGGCGTAGGGGGACAAAAGCTACCCATCGAGCAGATCAATATTCACCTGGTCGAACTTGTCAGGCGAGTGCGTCCGGATTTAGTCCATTCGAACAGCCTTTCTATGGGACGTATGGTGGGTCGGATTGCGCCGCAGTTGCCGATTCGGTGCACTTGTCATCTGCGTGATATTATTAAGCTGAACAAGACGGTTGTGTCGGATTTGAATCAAAACGCTGGTTTAATTGCCGTTTCGAATGCGACGAAGCAATTTCATGTCGAACAGGGTATGTCGTCTGACAAAATACAGGTGATCTATAATGGTGTGGACACTGATATGTTTTGCCCGGCAGCGGCCACTGGAACGCTTAAGCGGGAACTGGGTCTAAGCGACAGCGCAGTTTTGATGGCTAACATCGGACAGATATGTTTACGTAAAGGGCAAACCTTATTGGCCCGCGCGGCGGTGGGACTGGCTGAGGAATTCCCTGAGTTGAACACGGTGTTTATAGGCGAACGTCACTCTCAAAAAGCCGAGAGCATTGCGTACGAAAAAGCAATCGGGCACATATTCCTTCAGGCCGGTGTTGAAGATCGTTTGTTCTGTCTGGGATTTCGCCATGATATTCCAACTATAATAAATGAAGCGGATATTTTGGTTCATGCGGCGCATCAGGAACCGCTTGGACGTGTATTGCTGGAGGCGGCATCGTGCGGTCAGGCAATCGTTGCCACTGAAGTGGGAGGCACAGCGGAAATTTTGACAGACCAGGTTTCAGCCTTACTGGTTGGCCCC
>CALETL010000019.1 GCA_937920485.1 uncultured Phycisphaerae bacterium | reverse complement strand
GGAATGTAACACCATCCCACGACAACTCAGCCTTTGTGGCATCACTCAGATCGATACCGAGCAGGTACTTCTTAATGTTTGAAGCACCAGTGAGCGATATACTAACGGTTGTTGATTCACCGACAAGCAAATCGGCATCAGCAACCGAAACTTCTAAACCAGCACTTGCCACCGAGGCAATGCCCATTACCAATGCTAAAACTAATACTTTTTTCATCATCGTTCTCCTTTCGAAAACTTGTTTCAATTTGTTCGAACAAACTACAGTTAACGTTAACCAAAATTAAGTGTGTGTGTCACAATTATATAGGCGTACATGTACCACAACCAAGGTTCCAGCCATCAACAACATCTGTAATATCATCAGCATCGACATCACCATCGCTATCAGTATCGGAACAGAGGTTATCAATAATTTTACCGCCACCGAGATCTGTTTGGCCGTTATAGTCTGTCCAAGCAGCAACAGCAACTGTAATATCATCAGCATCGACATCGCAGTCACCATCAACGTCACCTCTATAGTGGCAGTCATAGCCCCAACAAGCCGGTCCAGAAGTGATGTCGCCACAAACGATCTCGCCGTTAATATCAACGCCTCCGCCTTCGCCGGCCAGGACGATTCCGCCGCGGAGAGCGTTTTCTTCAACACAGATGTTTGTGTTGGCATCGACTTCGATGTTAATGGTTACGGTCGATGCACCGTCAGCACCGGGTGTCTCCTCACCATTCAGTGCACCAACGCTGATCGCAAAGCTGTTCGAAACAGCTACTTCACCAGCAGCTTCCTGGTCTGCAATAGGAGTGCCTGCACCATAGGTGTAGCTACCCTCTTCAGCCTCTTCCAGATCGTGAGCAGCATCAGGGTAAATGTTAAAAGTCGGGTTAGCAGTGCCGTCAATCTCACACAGGGTGATGTTTCCACCGGTCGCATTAATGTTCAGCGCCAAACCAACAATCGCATTAGGCTCACCAGCGTCAACAACAATCGTTCCGGTACCATCGCCATTGTCATTAATCGTCACTGACGCGGCCATAGCCGGGGTGCACAACGCGAGCACCAGTAAACTTACAAGAATCTTTTTCATTTGAACACCTACCTTTCTCTTTTTCTTCTCTTTTCTTCTCTATACTCATCACCCTCGAGGATACGCGCCTCAAGGTTTTTCCCTCGTTATTCCCCCAAGAACAGCGATTGGGATACAGGACCCATACTTAGGGATCCTTGTACAATGCTGATGATACAATACTCAGGATTCAAATGCAAGAAAAAACCGGAAAAAGATTAAAAAATTTTCACAAAAACCGGCTGTTTCAGTACTGAAATGGTTGTTATTATAGCTAAGTCATTTCATTATGGGACGATATGTTAATTGCGCATATTGAATTATGGATGCTGAATGACATGGTTTTTTGGGGGTCTATGGAGTGATTTCTCGGTATATTTATTGATTGTGGGCGATTGTTTACCAAAATTGGAGAAAAAACGGTATTTTTAAGTCTGGAACGCATGAATATACGAGTGCAGGAAGGGATGATAGGTATACAAGTATGATAAGTCTGCAGGGATGGGGAGCGATTTCTGGAGCGGATAAAACTCAAAGGCGCCCCTGTCAAACCCGGAATCGGTATTCGGCAACCATGGACAGTCCCACGGGCGCGGATTTCCAGCCAAATCCATATTTAGTGAACTGTCTTCGCCGGAATTAACCCTGCCAAAACCGCCGAAAATATGGCCAAAAAAGAACCCATTACTGCAAAACCCGCACCCGGGCCGATATAAGCATGGGCCTGACTTGATACTGCCAAAAACAGCCCGGCGATCAATAGTTTTTGAGCCAGAGAAATGCTTAAGGAGCGTTTGATTATTTTATTAAATCCAATCATTCAAAAGTATATATCTGTATAAAGTTTATTGTCTTTGGTATAGTACTTCGGTTAAAATAGCTATGTTAATATAGTACAAAATGTTCGGTAAATACAGCAATCTTTAATTTACAATCTACAATCTACGTTCTACAATCATAATTTATGGTATTATTTGTATTCCAGGGCCGGTTTCTTTTGATGCGGATGCTCATGCTGACCGCGGCGGTGCTGTTGGTCTGCATCGGTATATTCACGATCTACGCCATCGGACACCCTGCCCCGAGTAGCACCGAAAAACCTGCTTCCCAACAGCCCGAAGCGCAATCGCAGGGATCAGTAACGCCAACATCCCAACCGGCAGTTGACAGTGCAACCGAGCCCCAAGTCCCAAAAACCAACAAATACAGCAATAAATGGGAAAAGCAGATTGCTTATGCTTGTGCGGGCCTTGTATGCATTGTTCTGGTCAACCTGTTCAACTACCGGCGGTTGGGCCCGATCAGCTACTTTCTATACGGCATCGTACTCTTTTTGCTGGTCATTATCCTCGTCGACAAAGAGCTTTTCACAATCCCCTTTGTTCATGACCGCAAAGGCATCCACCGCTGGATCAAGGTCGGCTTCGGATTTATGATTCAGCCGTCTGAGTTTTGCAAAATCGCATTTATCCTCGCTTTAGCATGGTATCTGCGATTTCGCTCCAATTACCGTACGTTTAAGGGCCTCGTCGGGCCGTTCGCCCTGACGCTGCTGGCGATGGGATTAATTCTGCTGGAACCGGACCTGGGAACGGCGGTATTACTGATGCCTGTCCTGTTTACCATGCTGTTTGTGGCCGGGGCCAAAGTTAAACACCTCGCAATCATTCTCTGCCTGGGAATAGCCGTTAGCCCCCTCATCATGCGACCCTATCAGCGCGCACGTATTACGTCGGTATTATTGCAGAATGATAAAATTTTCGTCGCGGCCCAAAACAATAAGAGATTGGCAAAAATCCTCGTCGGCGATCCGGATAAGCTCCGAACCTGGAAAGGAGAGGATGGATTTCAGCTTTTGCACGCCAAGCGGGCCATCGCTTCCGGCGGGCTGACAGGATACGGCTTTGCAAAGGGGCCTTATCTGCAAAATCAGGATTATCTGAATCTGCCGGAAGCGGACAATGACATGGTCTTCCCGATGATCGCACACCAGTTTGGCATCCTTGGCTGCATATTGGTGCTGGGGCTGTACATTACGATTATTGCCTGCGCGATTGAGTTGGCCTGGCTGAACACCGACCCGTTCGGCCGCTTGGTAGCGGTGGGCATCGCGGCGATGTTCGCGGTGCAGGTGCTGGTCAATGTCGGCATGACACTGGGATTGATGCCCATCACGGGGCTGACGCTGCCGCTGATCAGCTATGGCGGCTCAAGCATGGTCGCCAACCTCATCGCGATCGGCCTGCTGAACAACATCGGCAGGCATCGGCCCTTCTCGGTGGCTAAAAAACCATTCGAATACGGGCAAACAAATCACAATATCATGAACAAAAACAAGGCAGTAAAGATAACTCCATCTATAGAAAGAAGTTAGAGCCTCCCTGCCACCCCGAAAATAAGCTCATCTTCGCCTGCGAACCGGCCGATGATAAAAAAAGTGTGATTTTGCTTGATATTTTTATTTGAAGAGCTATTTTAGGGCTTTTCGTCCTATTGAAAAAGTGTTGATATTTATAATCGTAAAAGCGAGGTGATTAAGACAGTATGATTAAGGTTAAGTCAAGAGCCGGCGAGAGCATCCAGCAGATGGTCAAGCGTTTTAAGAAGATGTGCGAGAAGGAAGGCCTGATTCGCGACATTAAGCGGAACAGCTATTATGAAAAGCCATCTGAGGTAAACCGCCGTAAACGCCGTAAGTCTCAGCGAATGTCACGCATCACCAGCTCGACTCGCACGTAACTTAAGTATCCACGATGGATTGATCCCAACTGTCGCAGCACGCTTTGGAATAAGCATGCTGCGGCATTTTTTACGCGCACAAATTGTGTTTTCCTTATTTTTAGCATTTAAAACGCGGTTTTTGGGGGTATTTGTGCTCCAAAAGTAGTCCGAAACGACGCCAAGTTTGTCCAAAACTACACCAAACTTCTCCAAAAGGACGCCAAAGTGCGCCCAAATGACGCCAAGTTGATCCAAAAGGAACCGCGAATGCACGCAAATGGACGCAAATTATTAACCCCGGAATGCTTTGCGAAACTGTCATGGGTGGACATTGATCCGGCATCCAGATGGTATCGCTCTGGACCCCGGCTCGGGGGCCGGGGTGACACTGCGTGTCAATTGGGTTCGATTGGGTTCGTTTTTGGCTGCGCCAGTTCGTG
>CALETL010000018.1 GCA_937920485.1 uncultured Phycisphaerae bacterium | reverse complement strand
CCGGCACAACGGCTGTTGTCGCACCACGGCTAAACGGCGCGATTGGCTGAGAAACCAGTTGTTCTTCTTTAATCTTAACCACCAGTGCACCCTGAGCGACCGCCGTCTCTGTAATGGTCACATTGCCGCCGACCACAATCGTCCCAGTCCGCTCATTGATGACAACGACTGCCGGCACATGCGGTTCCACCTCAAGCTGCATAATCGAATCAACGAAGCCCAGTACATTCTCCGCAGCAATATTTTCCGGAATCTGTACCCGAACGGATCCCGGATCCTGAGCATAGCCCGCATCGGCATATTTCGTATTAATGACCTGCCGGATTCGCTCGGCCGTCGTAAAATCATCATTGCGGAGGGTAAGCGTCAAATAGCGGTGCTGGCCGATCACGTCAAAGAACCGGGACAGTTCCGATCGTTCGACATGGGCTCCATCAGGAATCCGCCCAACAGTAGGATGATTTTTGGCTACTTTTGAACCGGTATTTCCCGCAACGGTCCACGAGGTGGTCGAAATTGCCGCGACACGCGCAACCGCATAGACTTCACCATCAAGCCCTTTTAACTCGGTCGCCAGAAGCATCCCCCCCTGTAAGCTTTGTGCGTCCTGAAGTGTGGAAATGTTGATGTCGATCAATGATCCTTCGCGGTCCCAAGCCCCCAATTCCGCTGTTACCATCACAACCGCAATATTCGCTGACTGTAACAGCGGCGACTGAAATGTTATATCCGCCTCACGTCTCAACAGACTGGTCAGCATCTGTGCACTCGGCAGGGAATTATCGCCGGTACCGTTTAAACCAACCACCAATCCGGTTCCCATCAGCGGGTTGCTGCGAATTCCCTGAACATCACTAATGTTTCCGATTTTCGCCGCGAAAGCATTCGCCCGGAATATCAGGATCAAACATAATAAGAGTAAAAGTTTTTTCATCGATTCTGCTCGCACCGTTATATCAGTTGGTTTATGTTATTTAGAAAGGCCAGAGAAAATCCAAAATCTTACCCAACCACCCCGGATTATTATAGCTTTCACTGACGCCCTCACTAATCGCTACAAGTTTAAAATTCGCAACCTGCTCACTACGAATGCTGTTCCCAAATGAAACATCACTGGGCCGAACAATCCCGCTGACCTGAATCACCTGCTTATCACCGTTGATATCCCGCGTGCGACTTCCAATGACTACGAGGTTTCCATTGGGGTGAATATCCTGCACAATGACGGAAATTCGATCTTCAATCTTACGTTCATCTTTGTAGTCGCTTTTTCCGTCAAGTTTCTTATTCGATCCGGTCTTAACGGTTATATCCGGAATGGGATGAAAAGTGTCAACCATAATATCTTCACTTTCGAAGGATATCTCTCGCTCACTATCCCGCTCCAAACTGCGTTTGGTCTTGGTATCCGTCTTGTGTGCTTCAGAAATAACAATGGTCAGCACATCACCGATCTGATTGGCTTTGTCATCAGCATACTGATCCCTGGCATTCGGTCCGCGCTTACTCCAGACAGAACCTGCTTTGGCTCCTGAGCCATATCCCATCAGCATAATCACAACGATAATGAGGCCATAGTTAATCCGTTTGTGTCGTTTCATTTATACTCCCTTCAAAGAACCGGCCTGACTGTTCCGTCCGGCATTACTTCACCAAAAACTATTTTCAGATCTCTGGTTCGACGTGAGCCGCGCTGAACGGGGATGATGTCCCCCAATCGCCCATCTTCAATTGCCTCTCCCGGTGCAGACACAAGAAGCCCTCCTGTGTCTAACTTCAGTATTACCTTCTGACGCTTTTTGATTAGGACAGGAGATTCTTTGCGTTCTGTCATTGTCTCAGTAATAATTGTTCCGCCGGCAATATCGCGTTTAGTCACCATTCCATAGACCAGTGAAACAGACGTCCCAACCGGTGCATTAGACATATATTGTTCAACCTCCGTATTTTCCGGCGTAATCAGTGTCCCGGCCGATAAAGACTGTTTTGCAATCAGTCGACGGCAAGGATATTGAACAGAAAAAATAAGTTCCCGGCTACCCAATTCAACACCATCCCGAATGACCCGAACCGTAACATGCTTCTTGCGATCGCTCTGGCGGCTTGACATCAGTGCAGTTAATGTGACCGATTCGTTCCCACTACCAAGGGGGTAGTCTTTCACAGGGCAAATCAGTCTTAATGTGGCAAACTGCTCATCTGAAAGTTGCTCCTGTAAATAATTACGTGCAGCATCCACAAAACAGTCCGCCACGATAATTTTTTCATCACGCCGGACACGAATTGTTTCGGCACCGTTAAAAACAACAGACGAAGCTTTAATTCCGGAACTGGCTAGACGGCTGAGAATCGTCTTACGATCAATGGTGATTTCCTGCCCATGTACTGAAAATTGTCCCAACCGCAATTCATTAACAAGCGGCAATATTTCATCATCTCCCAAAACCAAAGCGATCTTTCCTAATTCGACCACTTCAGATTCAAGAATTTTATCTTTGGGCAGATAAATACGGATTTTACGACAATCGCCTGCTTCATTACCGCACACAACAGCACAAACACCCATAATCCAGGCCAAAATCAAATATCTTTTATTATTCATCATTCTATCCACCTGTATTAACGGACAAGCTGATTCAGCTCTCGCAGCATTTCATCTCCCACTCGAATACTGCGAGAGTTAATTTCATACGCTCGTTGAGCTGTAATCAGATTCACCAACTCATTGACCATCTGCACATTTCCTTTTTCAAGATATTGAGCCAAAATCGTTCCGTATCCATTTTCACCGGGATTGCCGGCGGTCGCTGTACCGCTGGCTTCCGTTTCCTTGTACAGATTGCCCCCCTCCGAACTCAACCCGCCATTATTGGAAAAACGGTACAATTCGATCTGGCCCAGGGCCTGCACACCCGACGGCGTGTCAATCGTGACTGTCCCATCCAGCGAAATATCGATCGAAGTTGCTTCATCAGGAACAGAAAATCCCGGACTGAGTTCATATCCACTGGCATTAACAATACGGCCCTCAGCATCTTTTTGGAAAGACCCGTCCCGTGTGTAGCGAAATTCTCCGTTCGGAAGCGTTACCTGAAAGAAGCCATCCCCCTGAATGGCGAAGTCCAACTCACGGCCTGTTGCCTGAAATTCCCCCTGAGTAAACACACGGGATGTAGATGCGGCCTTCACGCCGCTGCCAACTTCCAGACCGCTCGGCGCCGTTATTCCGGAGGAAATCTCACGACCCGCTTCCTGGAGTTTAACATACAAAAGATCCTGAAAATTCAATTGCGTCCGTTTGTAACCATTCGTATTGACATTCGCAAGGTTATTCGCAATCGTATCCACCATCATTTGCTGCGC
>CALETL010000017.1 GCA_937920485.1 uncultured Phycisphaerae bacterium | reverse complement strand
TCAGCGCCCCTGCGACGACCGTGGTGATTGAGCAGAAAATCATCATCATCACAAATTTCTTGTCGCCCTTGATCTTCCGCAGCATCCACCACAGAAAAGCGATCATGATCAAACCATACGCCGCATCCGTCAAACAGATACCAAAGAATAAGGCGAAAAACGGAGCCAGAAATGCTGTCGGATCCACATCAAATGAGGCCGGCATTCCATACAGGCGTGTTACCGATTCAAATGGTTCGGCCAGCGGCCCGTTATCAATTTCCACAGGGATTTCTTCATCTTTTGCCGGTTCAATCGGTGCTAAGTCAGCTGCATCGAATTTATGAACGGCTTTTTCAAGCTTTTGGTAATCACGCTTTCGGACCCAGCCTTCGAGGAAAACGACACGGTCGGTTGCGGGCGCTAAAGATTCAGCTTCAATCCTGCCAAGCAGATTCTGACAGTGGTCAAAAAGAATCTGTAAATTGAGTTTATTCTGAGCCAAATCTGATATTTGCTGCTGGAGCAGGTCCTGCTCCTTTTGGATTTCCGCCAGACGTTTCACAATGCCGACAATATTCTCATCGACAGAACCGCTCAATCCTTCAAAAGCAGCCGCTTCAAATTCAGCTGACCGCAGCAGCTTTTGCACATCTGAAGCATTTTCATTGAGACACACAACAATACAGGCCTGCATCCGGTTCGCAGCATCTACTTTTTCAATAGCAGCGCCCAGCTCGGTCAGCTCTTCGCAAACCTGGTCAAAATGCTGATCACCAATCTGGCCCACAAACGTGGTCGAACTGGATAATGTATGAAGCTGGTCAACCGGCACAGACAACGCCTTCCAGGGTGTGAGTTTAGCCAGCAGTATATTTTGGTTTTCCGCTTCAGCAACCAATTTTTCGATCTGCCCCTTAACCTGTTCGATCTCCCCCAGGCACGTCATCGTATCCTGGTCGGAGACAACCGTGTCATACGTTGATGCATCTACAGGAACCAACGGAGCAAACAGAGAGGTTTGATCTTTTTGTGCGTAGGGTTTCAGGAAATCCAAGGCATTTTCAAGCCGGTCAATGGTTTCTTCAAGCGAACGATGCCGTTTACTTTCGACCATCAACTCCGGCCATTCTTTGGTCACCATTGCACGTTCAGCATCCAGTATCTGGACCAATGCCGCATCCTGCAGCACTTGCAACAACTCCACCGCCTGGCTGCGGTGGGCAACGATCATCACTTTTTGCATGGATGCAATAGCCATTTAGGTTTCCATACCACTTATCTAAAGTTTATCTATTTTTACTTATTTCAACCGTCCTGGATTTTCGTATGAGAACAAGCGGATTTTTCAGCATTTCTGAATCGAACTTTACGAGGCCTGCTGCAAACGCGAAAGAACCTTCTCGACACAGGTTGGGATCTTCGCCGAACTTGATTCTTTCAGAGCTGATATTGTCTCAGACCCGGTTTGAGTAATTCCATCGGCTTGCGACTTGCCGTCCTGCTCGGCTGTGCTCACTGCATCATCAATCGCCTTGGTTCGACGTTGCCGGGACTGCTTAAGAAGGTCATCGCCTTGTTTTTTTGCCTCTTCTAAAATCAAAGCCGCATCCTGGCCGGCTTTTTCGACGATATCTTTGGCTTGTTTTTCTGCATCTTTAATTTGTTTTATGAGTTCCATACCTTAATTCCGATAATAACCCGTATTCAAGCAGATAAACCATCACGTACTCTTTACCACTCAAGAAGGCCTATTCAACAAAAAAGACACCCTCTTGTCCAGAGAAATGTCCTTTAAAATTCGTAAGATTTGAATGAATAAACGCCTTTTTTATACTGTTATGCTTCTTTTTCGATAAGTTTCTTTTCTTCCATAGCAGTTATCACTAATCCGGCAATTTGCTCGTTATTAAACATCGCATTATCAAAAATCAGATTGAATGCCGGTTCTCTTGAATTTTGGCGCTCGTAAATCTTTCTTAAATGATCTCTTTCTTTCTCAATCTCCTCGATTTTGGCGATAGCGGCGTGTTTTTCGAGGCTTTCCCGCCGGCAAATCCTGGCAATTCGCCAGTCTCTGGGAGCCTCTACCCGGACGCTGAGCCCATTGGAAAGATCCCCGGTCGCAGCGGTTCCGCCCTGACCAATAATCACTGCATGGCCCTCGAAAGCAACTGTTCTGACCATCATTGTGATCTTATTTCTCACTTCATATCCATCCGGAATGCCGTTTTTCTTGAGCCCTCTCAGGAAGTCTTTCAAGAGGCTGGGTTTGGATTTTCGCTCTTTTTCAAGAATTTCTTCTGCCAAACCGGTATCTTCGGCTAATTGCTTCAGCAGTTCCTTCTGGTAAAGCTTCCACCGTTGTTCGTCATCCCGCTGGTTGAGTTTGGATACAAGTATCTGCCCTAATTCGATGCCGTCACAGCCCCACTGCCGGGAGATCGTAATGTACGGCCCCGGTTCTTTTTTCGTACCGATATCGTCCAAATGATCTCTTAAATAAGATGAAATCGTCGGTTTTGTCATCGCTTCATCCTTTCAATTCAATCCCGCCAAATAACTGCCTGAGCCCACATGCCCAGAGTGTATCAAATATTAAACCAAGTGTCTGTAAATTTCTTGATTTTTTCAGGATTTTCTCCATGATACCCTGTATCATGTTCATAACTCTTTTGGAAACAATTCATTAACACAACTTTAACAAAACGCTAATCGTTCTCTAACATACGCCAGCTACCTTTACAGGCGAAAATATGATCTATGTTCAATCGGTTTGAGACAAAATAAAAGATTTTTTTGGAGGCAAAAAATGTTTAGGAAACAGGTAATGTGGGTTATTGCTGTGGGGATCTTTGCAGGATTCGTTGGCGTCACCAAAGCCGACGATGTTGCCGAACTCCGCAAGCAGATGGAACAACAATATGAACAAATGCGGCAGATGCAAAACAAGCTGATCGAGCTTGAAGCCGCACAGAAACAGCAGGGCATGGCTGTTAAAAAACTTGAGGAGACTGAGTTCGTCCTTCCGGAAACTCTGGCCTGGGTGGAAAAGATTCAACCGTACGGTGATTTTCGGTTCCGGTATGAGTATCGAGACAGCGATTGGAGATCCGGCTCGGACGACCGTTTTCGAATCCGTGCCCGTGTCGGCGCGAAGATCCAGATCAACGAAGAATTCATGTTTGATATGCGCTTTGCGACCGCTGAATTTTTCGAAGATGACGAACCAACAGTTGGCGGCGACTTTGTCTCCGGTAACAAATCCATTGGCGATTACTGGGCGAGTAAAAACGGGTGGATTGACCGGGCGTATCTGGCCTGGAACCCAAACTGGGCGGCGGATTGGAAGTTCATGTTCGGTAAAATGGGGAATCCTTTCTACAAAGTCGGCAAAAACCAGCTTATCTGGGACGACGACCTCAATCCTGAAGGTATTGCGTTTCAGTATAAAAAAGACGCCTTGTTCGTCAACGGTATGGCCGGCTATGTTGAAGAAAACGGCAGCAGCGCCGACAAGCGCATGATGGGTATTCAGGGCGGCCTTGTACACGCCTTTGAAAGCGGCAATAAGCTGACCTACGGTGCCAGTTACTTTGACTATTCGAATGTCGAAGGCGAAGAACCGATTGTTGATGGCTTATTTGCCGGAAATACATCGACGGATTCAGGCACATACGCTTTTGATTATAACCTGCTCGAGGGTTTTGCCCAGTACGACACTAAACTCGGCAAAATGCCTTGGTCCGTTTACGGAAACTATGTCGTCAATACCGCATCAGGCGTTCAGGAAGATACCGGCTGGCTGATCGGAACAACTCTGAACAAGGCCAAAGAACCGGGCTCCTGGCACTTTGGATATACCTATCGTGATGTTGAAGCGGACGCGGTCTTTGGTGCGTTCAATGATTCTGATTTCGGACGCGACGGCGGCACCAATGTCAGAGGACACACATTTAATTATACATACGCTCTCGCTAAGAATACTTTTGTCGGCGCGACATACTTTCACGATGAAAATCTGAATTATGAAAAATCAGACAACAAGCGTCTTCAGATTGACCTGAAAGTTAAGTTCTAAACAGCAACGATATATAGTGATCACGATTGAAATTTCCCGTCGGGTCGCGGCTGTGTAGTTTTATCCCGATGTATCGGGATAAGCTA
>CALETL010000016.1 GCA_937920485.1 uncultured Phycisphaerae bacterium | reverse complement strand
CCCGATTTCGTAGAGGCTTCCCGAAATAACTTTCAGCAACTCGTTGACGTTATTACGATCTGTCAACAGAATGGCATACTAAAATCGAGTCCGTCTGAGTTAGCAGCAGTGGGGATTTGGAGTACCGTACATGGTTTAGTCATGCTAATCATCGAGGGGCAAATCCCACATCAAATTTTAGAAGAACACAATCTAAAAAAATTACTACTCCACACCATCAACCAGGTCACAAAAACATCGACTGATATCTGAAAAACTCATCTATAAAAATAATACAAGCTAATTTGATCCATACATCCAAAATGCTTGAAGATGTATGGGTTTTTGTATTTCCAATCAAATGTTATACTCAAGCCACATATTTCACGAGGAGGCAAATGTGTTTCTCAACAAACTGATCCAACGCAATCCTGAATTTATCAAGACAGTTACCAACTTTCACCAGGCCGGGGAAATTCCACCTAACAGCTACGTTTTAGACCTGGATACGATCCAATCAAATGCTCAAATTATGTTTGATGAAGCCAAAAAATTAGAAAAAACGAAAAACCATTTTGAGGACAGTAAAATGCCAACACTATATGAATAGTACTTTATCTGCAGTGCATTTACACAAATTCCTACTTGGCCAGAGCTAATTTGTTTGTATGATACCGCTGTAAATTGGCACAATTACGCAGCACTGCAGATTACTGATAGAACGAGACCGGCGTCTATGGGGATTGTAAGCAATGGGATAGATGTGGTGAACCGATCATGTGGCCATCGTGAATCAGGGAAGCAGCTAAATATTACCGCACATGTGATCGTCAAGGCTACTTCACAATAACAGTAGCACACTGTATTGTTTATGTTTTGGCATTTTGCCCGGTAAGAGTAGACCATCCCCGACGCTGGCTTACAGAGCGTTAGCATGATAAACAAATATAAGCTGAACATATCTTCTTTCATGAGGTATTAAGCACATCCGGTATAATCGGAGGAGCTCTTGAAGCAACCGTCAACCGACTTGGCAGTTCCCGAATCCGTTTCATTCGGCCTTTTTTACAGCACGGGCACACGGTGATATCGACTCCGGTTAATTGCAGCATCTTCTCCTGAATTGTTTGCTCCGGAATTTCCGGCGGTTCGGGACAGAGATCAAGGAGTTCACGGCATCGTGCCAAATCCTGTTTTTTACAGCGATTGGCAAGGAAACCGTAATGGCGAATGCGCATAAAAGCATCAGGAAGCACATGCAGCAGGAATCGTCGGATAAACTGCTGAGCACTGATTGTCATCTGCTTACATTTATTACCGTCACTACGGTCTCGGTAGGAAAATGTGACCAACCCATTGTCTACGTTTACGATGCGATGATTGCTGATAGCAACCCGATGGGTATAACGGCCGAGATAGTCAAATACTTTTGCAGGACCATTAAACGGGGCTTTGGAATAGACCACCCAATTCTTTTTCCAGAGCTGGTTGATCAACTGCATGAATTTATTGTTATCGGCAAGATCCACGATGTGCCCTGGAAATATCATTTTATCATGCGTATACGCTCTCTTGAGAAAATCAATGAATTTCCCACGAAACACTTTTGACAGCGCTTTGACGGGAAACAGAAAGTTTTTTCGCGAATGCATCCAACGGGTACCGTCAAATGTTAATACGCCGGCCGGTATGACACAGTGCAGATGGAAGTGAGCGAGCAGTTTCTGGTCCCATGTATGCAGAATCGATGTAAATCCGATCTTGCCTCCCAGACCATGTTTGGGATCTGAGGCAAATTCCTGTAGCGTTTCGGCGACGGCCTTAAAGAGGATGTCAAAGATGGTCTTTTTATTACACAGTGTTATTGGATTCAGCTCATGGGGAATCGTAAAAACGGTGTGAAAATAGTCGACCGGCAGTAATTCAGCTTTACGTTTTTCAAGCCAGTCAGCCTTGGCGACAGACTGGCATTTGGGACAATGTCGATTCCGGCAGGAATTATAGGCGTTCCTCTCGTATCCGCATGAATCACATCGTTCTAAATGCCCACCCAGTTCGCTTGTTCGGCAAACTTCGATGGCATGCATGACGTTACGATGAGATCGCGGTAACGAAACTTGATGACGGTAGAGCGGCCCGTAGCGGCGAAAAATATCTGCAACTTCATAGCGGGCGTTGCCGGTTCTGGGCTGCCGGGTAATCAATGCAGCCTCCATCACACGGCGCTACTGTACGATAATTTTACCGTCAGGAATCTTCAACAAATCTAACGGACTGCGGGTTCCCTGAAGCGATTTACTGGTTACCTGCAAGTATCGTATAGTCGTTTTAATTGAGCTGTGTCCCATCAGATACTGAATGGTGCGAATATCCACGCCGGCTTCCAACAGATGGGTCGCAAAACAATGACGCAGCGTATGGATGCCCCCTTTGCGGCGTATCCCGGCGCGCTGGATGGCCTTTTGATAGACACGGTGAAGATGACGTTGGCATATGGGACGTTTGGAGAGTTTGCCCGGAAACAGCCAATCCTGTGGATGCTCTATTCTCCAGTAATTGCGTAGTTCATATAACAGTCGTTCAGATAAAAGGGTATATCGGTCTTTTTTACCCTTACCGGATCGAACATGGATCATCATTCTGTCGCTTTGGATGTCAGCCACTTTTAAATACCGCAGTTCGCTCGCCCGCAGACCACCGCCGTAAGCGGTCATGAACATCGCCCGGTATTTGATCTGACAGGTCACAGAAAAAAGTCGTTCCACTTCTTCGGCGCTGAGGATATCCGGAAGCGAGGTCGTTCCTTTGATGGGCGGCACAGGAACGCTGGTTTTATCCAAGCCGAGAATTTCACGGTAGAAAAAGCGAATCGCGTTGACTTTGTAAATGCATGTACTCGGAGCCAGTTTACGTTTCGTGAGCAAATACAGGATATAATCTCGAATTTCTTGAGGAGTAATCTTATCGGGTGAACGATGGTAATACTCGGCTAAGTTTTTAATCGAGTAAAAATAGCCTTGCTGCGTGTGACGTGAAAAATTCCGTAACTGCATCTCCTTGATCATTCGTTCTCTTAATTCAGTCATGATTCATCTTCCTTTCCATTTGAGACCATAAAAAAAGGACGCTCACAGTGAGCATCCTTGCAGATATATTCTATCTGCTGCGTATCAAAAATGGAAACCGGAGAAATGTACCCAATAAAAGCAAAACATCAGGAAACTGAAAGCCTTACCACCGCGAAGCGGTTTCGTTCTATGACAAGGAGAGGGCAACCGCCCTTCCAGAACTATAGTGCGGTCAAGATTATAGTGAGGACAAGATCGCATGTATAAACCGCAT
>CALETL010000015.1 GCA_937920485.1 uncultured Phycisphaerae bacterium | reverse complement strand
TCCCAAAATTTATACCAACGAAAAGCGGATGGATTCGCATATACGGAAATTTCCTGAGCCCGAGTTAAACAGAAAGCGTTTGCCGCCGGATCCCTAATGTCGACTGTTCCCGGCCTTACATAAGCATCTGCACCCGGGCGTCTCGCAGAGCCGGTCTCAGCTCGAATTTCATCATCACTTGGCGCATCCAGGGCCTTCATTTTCTCAAGCAGTTTTTCTACAGCAATGCGATATCTCTTACCGAATTCTGTAAAAATCTGAGATGAACGATCCAGTGGCTTAGGAAAAATGACATAATCATAAGTCACCAAATCCCGCTGACTGCTCTGAACAGCATATTGCTTGATCTTATCTGCTGATGCTTCCAGTTTGTCCATATAGTTTTGTATTCGCTGAGGCCCCTTTTTCGAAGGCACATTCCCCGACAACTGCTGAACCGTTTGGGCTGTTTTAGTGCTTGTTTCCATCTTTTCCTTAACTTTACTGCCAATCAGCATTGTTGGCAGCAGCAACAGCAGTGCAACAACGGTAATAGTGATCGACGGCAGCAAAGCCGTATACTTCTTAAGTGCGCCTGCAATCGGCTTTAAGAAATCCATAGATATATTCATTTTCATACCACGCCTCAATAAAAGGATAGATCATTGTCAATAGTATCAATAACGCCTCGGCATTCCCATCTTGCTGCCGGCAGCCACGTCTGTCGGATCTGTCGGATCTTCTTTAGGAGCATCTTTCCAGGCAAACTTGGCTTTAATTCGGAACCAGCAGTCCCGATCTATAAACAATTCTTTTCCGGCGTCTCGTTTATCAGGTTTCTTTTTGCCAAGATCTTTCTCGGTCCATTCCGGATTACTGTCGATATCTGCCTGTGTAACAATATCATACGTCCTGCTGATCTCCTCGTTTGTCATCGGATCGAACAGGACTTTTTCTTTGGTCACAAAATCTATTTTCGGGCCAGTATTATAATTCCTCGGGTTGTTGAAGGCTGTCCTGTTGCCAGGTTTCTTTTTGGTAAGTTCCTGAGGAACACGCTCAACTTCTTTAAGTACACCAATCCCGGTGGGCCTATCTTTATCCATTAAGTCAACCAAGCCGGTCTCTACCTTAAAGTGTTTGATTTCATGTTTGTCAAATAACTTAAAAGGAATCCCTGGAAACAACTCAGTAAGATTTTCAACTCGCGTTACAAACCCCCAGCGACTTTGATCGTCACCAACACTGGGCGGGTCCAACAACTCAGAAATATTTCGATATGGGCTATATCCTTCGATCAGGATGGTAAAACCGGCATGTTGTGTCTCAGTTGCGCTCCCCCCAACCCCAAGAGTCGGTGCATAGGCCGGCGTTCCCGGGCTTGCCCCGGTTCCCGGCCTTGCCCCACTTCCCGGCCTAGGGCCGGGGCGGCCATAAAGCGGAGACTTTTTCTTTGCCGACCCTTTGGGCATTCGACGTTCAATCTTTGCTACATCCGGCTTGGGAAAATCGGTACCTGCAATGTCCCGGGTATATTCCATTGCAAACCGCGTTACAAATAACTGTTTCCGCTCCGCACGAGGCACTGCCAGCACCCCGTCGACATTACCGGATTCAAATGCGTCCCACAAGGCGGCTTGTTCCGGGTGATACTCTTTTGAGGGAAGGCATTTAGCCAGCGTTTCTATGAATAACGGTACTGTTTGACGATACTTAAAATAGTCAAACTGTTTTTGTATCGCTTTTTCAAGAGGCGCCTTACGACTTTCCTGCTGCGAGATTTCATTTGAAACATTCTGAATGTCCCCTATGATTTTGTCAGTATCATCCCGGGTCGGTTTGTGACCATTGTACTGGCTCAGACCCTTATATGAGTTCCCAAGACCCAATACCATAACCAGCAACAGAATGCTGGCAGCGATTGTAAAGATCCGTGCTTTCCGTGTCCACATCATCGCACGAGCAATCTTCCGCGGCAGCAAATTCGTACTGATTTTGGCTTCATCCAAAAGTTGTACGCCTAAACCATAAGCAATACCGAAATCAGAAACATTTTCATGGAATTTTGCTGTTGAAACATCATCCGCAAGTGTTAAGCTTTCAAACGAATCCGGCTTGACTACCTGAATCCCCAGTGTCTGAGTCAGATACTTTGACAATCCCTGCAATTTCATTCCGCCACCGAGGGCGATGACTTTGCTGAGCGTCTTGTCCCGCCCCTCCGGGCTGCTGCTGTAAAATCCCAAGCTGCGCTGAATTTCACTGCCCAGATCCGTATAAGTCGATTTCATTGCAGTATAAATCTGCCGCATGTACTTGCTCATCGGAGCTGTGCGTTTGAGTTTTTCGGCGGTTTTATAATTTTTCTTAAAAGCATCCGCAATCGCCTCTGTAAACGTATTGCCACCAATGCGAATGCTCCGCTGCCAGACCGTATCTTTCGTACAGACCACTAATGTCGTATTTTCTGCACCAATATCCAAAATAACCACAGCATTCCGATCAGATTGCTGGAGTTCTTTCATGTCATAAATTGCATAGTTGTATAGTGCCATTGGTGAGATTTGCACACACGACACGGCAAGATTTTCTTTGGTAAAGTGATCTATCACTTCTGCGATGAGTTCGTTCTTTATCGCAAACAATCCAACACGTTTATTGGGACTGTCTTCTTCTTCCATCAGTTGCCAGTCCCACTCAACCTCATTAATATCAAACGGGATCTGCTGAACCGCCTCAAACTGAACAACTTCGGGGATTTTCTTGGCCTCTACAGGAGGCAGATTGATGAATCGAGCGAAACTGTTCTGGCCGGCGATTGAAATCGCAACTTCAGTTTTCGTCAGGTCTTTTTCATCAAGAAATGTATGCAGTGTGTCCGCAATAATCTGCTCTTTTTCAGCCGCCCCAATGCCTCCGGACGAAAGATTAACGGAATGCTCCATATAGGCAAAATCCACAACCTCCAATCCTTCGTCACCCACCCGCATCTGAAGTGCCTTTAATGCATTCGTTCCGATGTCAATCGCCCATACTCCGTGTGCCATTGAAACCATAATTTCAATCTCCTGTGAACTGCAATAACGAATATTGCTTTATTATATGACCACCCTTGAATCCTTAAGGGCACAAAAATACTTGATTCCGGTTGACCGCTTTCGTTATGATGTCAAATCTATGAAGACTTTTGCCATCCATACACTCGGTTGCAAAGTCAACCAATATGAAAGCCAGCAACTCCGCCAGGTCATGGAGCAGTTCGGACTGACCGCTGCTGTACATGCGCACCAACCGGATATTGTCGTTATCAACACCTGCTGCGTCACACACATTGCATCGGCGAAAAGCCGCCAAAACATCCGAAAAATCCAAAAAACCTGCCCACAAGCTGCTGTGGTCGTTACCGGCTGTCTTCCGGCGGGCCAAAGCGATGAGATTCGTAACCTTAAAAATATAATTATTGCCAAAGATAAAAAAAAATTACCAGAAATTCTCGATCAATTAGTCACGGAACATCGCTCTGTACCTGAGAATCCTACCCTAAGTAAACCATTTATTTGCTCCAAAATCAAGGATAAAAACGGCAACTTAGGATATCTGCGGGGCTCAGAACGACTAAAAGCACCTGAAAAATCAGGTATTTCGCATAAACAGCCCTCTGGCCCCTTAAACTCCGATATATTTTTCAAAGAACCGGGCAAATCCAAGCATGAACTCGAAATACTGACTCGTTTTGCAGGACAATCTCGCGCTTTTTTGAAAATCCAAGATGGATGCGATGCCTACTGTACCTATTGTATTATACCCAAAATACGGACGAATGTTTGTAACAAGGATGTAAAAACTGTAATTTCTGAGGCAAAAAACCTGATTCGGGCCGGTCACAAGGAGATTATCCTGACCGGGATCTTCCTCGGCGCCTATGGCCAAACCACGGCCCGGCGGAAAAAATGGGACGCTGAAAGGGCCGATTCGCTGGCTGAGCTTGTGAATGAGGTAGCAAGCATAAAGGGCTTAAACCGGCTCCGGCTAAGCTCGCTGGAACCGCTGGATGTCACCGACCGACTGCTGGAAGTCATGACCCGCCACACAAACGTCATGCCGCACCTGCATTTACCCCTGCAGTCCGGATCAGTAAATATTTTGCGAAAAATGGCACGTCAATACACCGTCAGCGATTTTGTGCGTGTCACTGAAAGGGTAAAACAGGCCGTTGACCACCCCGCCATTACTACCGATATTATTGTTGGTTTTCCGGGTGAAACCG
>CALETL010000014.1 GCA_937920485.1 uncultured Phycisphaerae bacterium | reverse complement strand
GTCTGGGCCGGAGCAACGGTAATGCTGTCGCCGGTGTGAACCCCCATCGGATCCAGGTTCTCAATCGAGCAGACGATGACCACGTTATCCTTGCGGTCCCGCATGACTTCCAGCTCAAATTCCTTCCAACCGACGACCGATTCTTCGATCAGTACCTGGCTCTTGGGCGACAACTGCAATCCCCAATGGACGAATTCTCTGTATTCTTCGCTGTTATAGGCCACATTGCCGCCCATGCCGCCAAGTGTATACGATGGACGAATGATCGCCGGAAAGCCCACATGCTCCAGAATCTGCTGGGCCTCTTTCCAGTTATGAGCATAGCCGCTCCTGGGGACTTCCAGCCCGATGTCTTTGATGATCTGTTTGAATCGGTCGCGTTCTTCAGCCCGCTTGATCGAGCGAAGGTTGGCACCAAGCAGCCGGACCTTGTATTTTTTCAGCGTGCCGTTCTCGGCCAGTGCAACGGCAGTATTCAAGCCCGTTTGGCCCCCCAACGTAGGCAATAAACTATCGGGACGTTCTTTGCGGATGATTTTTTCCACTATTTCCGGCGTGATTGGCTCGATATAAGTCCGGTCAGCCATCTCCGGATCGGTCATGATCGTCGCCGGGTTGCTGTTGACCAGAATGACCTTATAGCCCTCCTGCCGGAGAACTTTGCAGGCCTGTGCCCCCGAATAATCAAATTCACACGCCTGACCGATGACGATCGGCCCGGAACCAATGATCAGTATCTTTTTGATATCCTTGCGTTTAGGCATTCACAATCCCTGATTTCTTAACTTTTCACTCTCCGTTTCACACCTCAGGCCGGAAAGGCACCGGCAAATTGGCAAGATTATACAGACACAAACTCGCTCAATCAACCTTTTTCAAAAAATACCGCACAAATACCCGTTTCAAATAGAAAATCCCCAAAAGTGGACCGAAGTTGGACATCAGAAATGCACAAAAAGTACCCTACCCTACTTTTTGAAATCATTCAAATAAAGGACATAATCACGGTTGTATATAGGTGCACATTGGCTCTTGCTGCATATAGTCGCCGGTGGCGGCGAACGCCCTCGCCCGGCAACCTCCGCAAACAGTTCGATAGCCGCAGACACCGCATTTGCCTTTCAATTGGTCCGCATCCCGCATCCGTGCCAGATCGGCGTTGGAAGTCCATATTTTTGGAAGCGAAGTCTGAAGGATGTTGCCGCAGTTAACCGGGAGGTAGCCACAGGGGAACACATCGCCACTGTGACCAACGAAGATAACACCCGAACCGGCCAGACACCCCTTTGACATGCGTCTTTGTTCGGGGCCCTGCTCACGAATCACCCGCTCGTAATGCGGGCCACAGGTTACTTTTACTTCAAGACGTATCGTATTCTCTTTTTGCGCAACTTGCTTAAGCAATTGTTCATACTCATCAGCCGACAGCATGTCTTCGGCAGCAAATTCCTCGCCACAGCCGACCGGCACCAGCATAAACAAGTGAACCGCAACCGCACCCAGTTTCTCAGCCAAAACGAAAATATCATCCAACTGATGAACATTATGACGGGTAATGGTTATGTTGATCTGAAAAGCAGCCCCGCAATCATTCAAATATCGAATACCATTAATCGCCCCCTCAAAGGAGCCATCCATCTTGCGAAGTTTATTATGAATATCACTTGTCGCACCATCCAGTGAGACAGAAACACGCTCAAAGCCGGACTCCTTAATCTTTCGAGCCATTGCCGAGTCAATCAATGTGCCATTGGTTGCCAGAGCACACGGAACACCGCCGGCTTTAGCATGGTCGATTAATTCGAAAAGATCGTCACGGCAAAGCGGTTCGCCACCGCTGAATACCAGCATTGGCATAAAATCCTGATTCTCGCCAAGCAGAGCGAGCTGATTGATCATCTCCTTGGCCTGAGCAGTTGATAAATCAGAGCCGGCCGCATCGTCGCCGTCCACCCTTCTGCAATGAGCACAGCTTAGATTGCATTTAATGGTGCTTTCCCAAAATAACAAGCGAAGCTTCTGTCCTGTATCAGAGATTGGATTCGTCATTAGTTTCTTTTTTTTCATCGGAAATAATATTTTTCGCATTGGCCAAAATATTTTGAGCAAACTTTTGGGCTTCTTCGGAACCGTGTTTTTTGGAAAGCAGATCGATGTTGTTGATCACACAGTGGCACAACTTATTGACGATACGCTCAATAGATACATCCATCGCTTTTTTGCAATCGGCATTCCGCCGCGGCCCCACGAAAAACTTTTTCATCTCTTTTTCGCTGATCTGCTCGAACGCCTCTTTGATCTGTCCGATCAGTGGCCCCACGTCCCGCGTCATGAACCAATCCATAAACACCGAAACATTTTCATAAATAATCTCAATCGCCTGCTCCAGATCCCCTTCCCGCAGTTTGATATTGTCCTGAGCCACCTGCGCCAGATCATCAATACAGTACAGGTAAACATTATCAATCCTGCCAACCGCGGGATCAAAACTGCGGGGCACCGTGATATCAACAACCAGCAACCGGCGATTGCGCCGCCGGGTCATCAGCGATTTAATGCAGCCCTTATCGAATAAATATCCCTCCGGTGCTGATGCGGCCCCCACCACGATATCGGCAGCAGCCATTTGGTCATCCAGTGACTCCCAAGGCTTACTGATAACGTCGTATTCTTGTGAAAGCTGACAACCCCGCCGGGGTGAACGATTCACAACGGTCACATTTCGGCATTTTTCATGTTGAAAATGCTCGACCAGCAATTGGCCCATCTGTCCGGCACCGGCGACAAGCACTTTAGCA
Organism: uncultured Phycisphaerae bacterium; assembly: GCA_937920485.1. Taxonomy (GTDB): domain Bacteria; phylum Planctomycetota; class Phycisphaerae; order Sedimentisphaerales; family Anaerohalosphaeraceae; genus 4572-13. The sequence goes on along the minus strand of CALETL010000014.1, from coordinate 1,041 downwards.
GACGTCACATCTGAAAACAACTGCTTTGCCAGCTCAACCGCAACACCGGCCACACTGACGCGCCGATTAGAAATGGAGGTGTTGGTTACAATCGCTTTGGTCGTGCGAAAAGCCTCATGAAAAAGATGACTCAATATCTTGCCGGTGCTTTCGCACTGAGATGCGATCTTATAACTTTCTTTGACTTGCGAAGTGATCTGGCTCTCGCCGATAACCATGCTGTCGAGGCCCGAAGCAACAGTAAAAAGATGCGTGACCGTATCCTCATTGGTCTTAAGATAGATATATTCTTTGAGACCTGCGTAATCGACACCCCTGAAATCCGCCATCCATTTTGCCAGATCAGTGGGACTCGGCCCGGCGCCCTCGACGGCGGCATAACATTCCACACGATTGCACGTCGATAACAGAACAAACTCGCACGATGGGAAATCACTTTTCAGCTTCTGCAGCGCCGCCGTAACAAGCTGCGTATCGCAGGCAAGCCGCTGGCGGACATCGACGGATGCCGTTTTATGATTAATGCCGGCCAGTATGATCTGCATAAAAACGCTCGATGTTGTGGTTGCGGGTTTGGGGTTGATACGTGAAATCGTGATCCGATTTACAAAATATCTGGCTGCCGATAAACGCAAAAAGAATCAAAAAACAAACAACCAGTGTTATCTGGGCAATGACTTTACCGCTGAAAGCAAGCAGCTGTCTTAGAAATAGAACAAGTAACAGCAGAATCCATGACAGGCCAATCAATACGATCTTCGAATCCGTCAGCCAGTCAGCGGTTGTCATGCCGAGTTGGGTCGAACTTGCGGCAACCAGTCCGATCCCGCTGATAAGCCCGAATGTCAAGGCGATAAAACTCAATAGCAAACCCAGAAGATTCAGTGATTCCAGTCGCTCGATCGTTGGCATTTTACCGAACAGTTTTAAAAACTGCTCGCCTTTCAGTCGCATCTGACTCCACAGAACCAGAACGCTCATCGCCGCGGCAAATACGATCATCGCCCCGGCCAGAGACATCGACACGGCATGGATAACCAC
>CALETL010000013.1 GCA_937920485.1 uncultured Phycisphaerae bacterium | reverse complement strand
TATCCGCGAGTCATCCCTGTAAAAGTATGTATCGTTGTAGCCATCGACCATCGGAGCACATAATTGCCCGCACGACTTAAAAATGCCCGCATCGGGGGAACATTTTCAACTTTACCACCCGGCATATAAGGAGAAGCAACGACAATATCTGACTGGCTCTCAATTAACGCCTTCATCAGGGCCGGAATGATGTCTTGTCCATAATTTAAATCGGATTCAATGCTAACAACATAAGCACCTTTTGAATTCAAAAAACCCTGCCGTAAAGCAAAACCTCTGCCACGATTTTGAGTATATGAAACGATATGGACCCGTTGATTATCCTTTGTTTTATCTTTGACAATCTGATGTGTTTCATCAGTACTTCCATCATTAACTAATATCAACTCCCATGTGCACGAAAGTGTGTTTAGAAAACTGAGAAGGTTGTCAATTTTTTGCCTCACAATGAGGGCTTCATTATACATGCAGGTTACAACAGAAAGCTCAATAACGGGAGGGTGATTCATACTATACCGATCCTTTACCGCATGACCCAAGCTTTTTGGGTTTCTTTGATTTTTATACTGGATCTTAGTTTTTGATCGCCAGCGACAGCATATTTCAATTGCAGCGTTTTTTGCAGGAAGAATTTCTTCGGGGAGCCGTCTTCGTCTTTCAGTTTGGGATGTTCCACTACGACGGTTTCGTTGCTCAGGCCACCGACAAACAGATTAACCTGCTTGGCCTCCGGATCAAAGTCCGGCCATATAATCGCAAAATCGCGCGTGTTGTCCTTGCCTCGAAAGACACGATGGTCCTTGAAATCCAGCGATTCGAGAAACGGGTGACTTCCCTGGTGCTTCAGTTTGACTGCTTCAAAAACTGCCCGCGATACCTTTTTATCGGCGGGGATAACCTGAAATGTGTCTGTGATCAACTGACAGGCCGGAAAAAACTCTACGTCTTCCTGCGAACTTTCATTTGTTATACTCAGGATGATGTACCAGAACCGCTGAGGTGTTTGCTTACCCGGCAGCTTCAAAAAAATCTGTTCCGGTTGGGAATAAACGGTTTTCAGGGTCCATTGGTCAACCTTTTGCACCACGGCAGGCGTTGGATATCCTATGGAAGCCGAAGCGACCGTTAGCAAAATCGCGACTAATAAGATACTGAGAGCAGTTTTCATAAGAAAATATCCTTATTTATGATTGCTAAATGATTTTACAGTATGGTACATTCTACAATAAACCAGCCCTCAGGTAAAGCAGTTTCTTGCAGACAGCCGGGCGCAAAGCAGGTTTTTACATCTTTTGACAGGTTTTTGGGCAAATCCAGGGAGCAGGACTTTGACGAACAATGGCTGACGAACAAAAAATCTTGTTGAAACAAGTCGAGCAACTTCTCGTTGCGAATGATTCACAGGGTCTCAGTGCCCTGTTAAAGGACAAGCGCACCAGTGATGTGGCTGAAATAGTGGAGCTTTTAGATCCAGAAGAATGCCGGCTCATTTTTGATTCCTTGGAAAAGCCGGATGCTGCCGAAGTGCTTGAAAAGGTGGACGAGGCCACCCGGGCAGAGCTGTTTGACCTCTTGGCAGATGATGAGCTGGTCGATCTGATCAGCGAACTTGACCCGGATGATGCGGCGGATGTGCTGGCCGAACTGGATAAAGAGGAGAGCCGGGAGGTTCTTGAGAGCTTAGATTCCGAAGATGCCGAGCAGATTAAAGAGTTGATGGTGTACTCGGAAGATTCGGCGGGTGGGATTATGGATCCGACGGTGGTGTCGGTATCTGAAGATGCTCTCGTGAATGAGGCCATTGAGCGGATTCGTGAGGCTGAGGTTGACGAGGATTTTTACAGTGTTTTTGTGGTCGATAAACAGGGGCGCTTTCTTGGAGATGTTCGAATTCGTCTTTTGATTACCTGTACGGCAAACAGCCACATTCACGATCTCATTGATGCCGATACGATATATGCCAATGTCGACGACGACCAGGAAGACGTGTTTAACCTATTTAAGAAAAACGACTTAATTGTTGTTCCGGTATTGGACAAGGAACATAAATTAGTTGGTCGAATTACCGCGGACCGTATTATCGAAGTGGCCGAGGAAGAAGCAGCCGAAGACTTATACGCAATGGCTGGTACGAATCCGGCGGAACTCGAGACAGTTTCCGTCTTTAACGCGGCCCGCATTCGCATGACGTGGCTTTTGCCCTGTTTTGCGGGTACGGCGATTACCGTCATATTCGGTTTTCTTTTCAAATTCTGGTTTTATAATGAGGGGGATTTGGAAATTTTTCTTGTCGCGTTTCTTTTTGCTCCGATGATCGCCGCGATCAGTGGAAACGCAGGACTGCAAACATCTGCAATTGTAATCAGTGGTTTGGCTACCGGTGACCTGGCAGCATTGAAATTGAGCCAGGTTTTCATGCGCGAAGCTCGAATCGCCCTCTTGGTGGCTTTATGTTGTGGCATTATTGGCGGGGCAATCTGTTCGATTTTACCTAATTTCTTCAACCAT
>CALETL010000012.1 GCA_937920485.1 uncultured Phycisphaerae bacterium | reverse complement strand
ATCAGGTCTTTGAGAACCACCAGCAGGTCGCAGGCCGTTTGGACGGGTGAGTCGATATTGTCCTCGACGATAACCGCGGCGCCGGCATCGACAAGAACCTGTGCGTTCTTAATCTGGTGCTTGTCCTTATGATACGGGTATGGCAGACAGATAGCTGGCTTTCCTGCCGCGGCGAACTCGGCAATACTCACCGCACCGGCCCTGCCGACGACCACATCTGCTGCGGCCAGTAGCGACGGCATGTCATCATAATAGTCCACGGCATGGTAAGTGACGGCCAATCCCTCAATCGCTTGCCTGACTTCATCGATATGTAGCATCCCGGTCAAATGCACAATCTGCCACTGGTCAGAAAACTCGGTCAACTCCGGCAGAATAGCCATCATGGCATCGTTGATATTAGCCGCTCCGCTGGAAGCACCGGTGACCAGAAGAACCTTTTTACCTTCTTCCAAGGCCAAATCTGAAAACGCCTTGTGCCGAGATGGAGATTCAAAATCACTTCGCAATGGACACCCTACGACCTGTACATCACGATTCGGAAAATAGGAACGAGATTGTTCAAACTGCACAAAAACTTTTTCCGCATATCGTGCCAGAACCCGATTGGCCTTGCCGGGAACGCTGTCCACATTGATCAAATGAATCGGAATGTTCAGCGCTTTTGCCGCAAACACCACTGGCGCACTGACAAAACCGCCGGTGCCGATGATAACCGCATTTTTGCGATGCGGAGTGAGTATATGCTTGACAAAATAATAGCTTTTCACCAACTGCATACAAAATTGCATAAGCTGTCTCGGGCTTTTGCTGAGTCCGATCGCCGGCAGTGGCAGGAATTCATAGCCGCTTTTGGACAGGATTCGCGAATCGATGTCCCGGCTGCTGCAAAAAAACAGGATTGAACTGCCATCGTTTTGCTTTGTGATTTGTTCGGCCACAGCCAGCGCGGGATAAATATGTCCCCCCGTTCCGCCGCCCGCGAAAAAATAGTGCCGCCCTTGCGCAGCGTCAATCTGATTCATCGACCCGCCCCGAAACCGGCACCAACGCAGGAACCGTATCGTTTAAATCAAGTGGTGTCCGGCCCCCATGCCGGGCGATGTTCAGCAGAATTCCCACCGCCGCACTGGTCAGCAGCATACTCGTCCCGCCAGCGCTGATGAACGGCAGCGGAATACCCTTGGTCGGCAGCACAACCGTAACCACGCCGATATTGACCGCCGCCTGAATGGTGACTGCCATCACTATTCCCGCGGCGACAAGCCGACCGAACCGGTCTCGGCAGCGGAAAATTATCCCCGCACCAGCAACAGCAAAGATCAAAAACAAAATAATCACAAATACACATGCTCCGATACCCAGTTCCTCGGCAATAATAGAAAAGATAAAATCCGTCGTATCCTCCGGCAGGTGCCCGTACTTAATCACTCCCCTGCCAAGCCCCTTACCAAACATACCGCCGGTACTAATCGCGATCAGCGACTGTTTGGCCTGGTATTTCATCTCAGAAGGATTTAAAAAACTCGTAATGCGATTGATACGCGTCGGACTGCTCATGATCGCCCACACGAATGCCGGCACCACAACAGGAATAGGCAGAAGCAGATGCCACAATTTCGCCCCACCGATCAGCAGCATGAGAAAGGCCATCATCACGATAAACGCCGCGGTACCGAAATCTTCGATAACAATCAGCCCGACAACCAATCCCGCAATCAGACACACTGGTATAAAACGGCTTCGGAATCGCCCTATAGTGTCGGCATATCGTTCTAAATAGGCCGCCAGAAACAGAATCATAACCCATTTAGCCAACTCGGACGGCTGGAAACTGATATACATCGATCCCGGTACCAGATCCATCCACCGTTTGGAATAGTTCCGTTCCACCCCCCAGATCAGCACAACAACTAACAATCCCAGCGTGATAAATGACAGATACGGAGTCAGCGAATATCCCGGCGGACGCTGTGTAATGCTGAAGCGGCGGTAGTCTATTGCCGAAACCACATACATGACCAGTACCGCCAATGGAAAGAATATGAGCTGCTTAAGCGTGGTAGAATTGTAAAACTGGCTCAGATCATAATCACCGCTGACCGTCGCTCCGGCGGAAAAGACAAATACCGTCCCGGTGGCCATCAGCAGCAGAACCACCGTTTCTATCACCCGGTCATAGCGAATTGTTGACTCATTTAAGGACATACGGGTTATTTCGGCATAAGACGGACTTTTTCAACAAAAAAGGCCTGTATGCCGATACTTATTAAACAAACCGGAAATGCTGTTGATTCCGGTCGATTTTCCATTAGAATATGGCGTTTGACAGAAAACATTAACCCGGAGGTTTTATGAGACAGGTTACAATCGTTATACTTATCGCGGCATTAAGTATTCTCTTATTGACCGGCTGTCAGAAATCGAACGCCAGTCAGGTTCGCAGGGCTCGCCTGGTTGTGGATGAAAACCTGCAGCTCAAAAAACAACTGGAAGAGAAAAACCAACTGATTGAAGACTTGGAAAAGCAGGTTAAGGAAATCAAACTCGAATTTGCGAAAAAGAAAGAAGAATTTGGAACTACGACGATCAAGACACTTCAAATGATGGCGGAAACCGAAAAACGCAACCGAGATTTACTCCTCGAAAACGCAAAACTCAAAGAAGAGCTTGAGAAATTAAAGACCCAGTGATCCGGGTTTTGGGGGGCATAACATTCTAATAAGTAAGGTTTATTAAAACTTCGCGACTTTTTCAACCACCGCCAGTGGTTCGTCCATTTTCTGGTCGGGGTATTTTCGTTTTCTTGCCGCGGCGGTCAGAGCTATAAACATCGGTGCCGGCCGCATTGGTCGACTGGTCAGTTCCGGATGCGATTGCGTGCCCATAAAGAATGGATGTTCGTGTAGTTCCAAAATCTGCATAATCGGCTGGTTCGGGGCCTTGCCGGAAAAGACCATTCCGTTTTCTTCTAATTTTGCGATGTATTCCGGGTCCACTTCATAACGATGCCTGAAACGACGCCTGACGCTGGAGGCTTTGCCAAAGAGCTTCCAGGCCAGCGTGTCTTTTTTCAATTCGATATCTCTACCGCCCAGCCGCATATTGCCGCCGAGGCCTTCGATCTTTTTCTGTTCCGGCAGGATGCTGATAACCGGTTCTTTGCAGTCGGTGATGATTTCTGTCGAATCGGCCTTATTGATGCCGCAGACATTCCGTGCAAATTCGATCACCGCCGCCTGAAATCCCAGACACAACCCCAGATACGGTACATTATTTTCCCGCGCATACCGCACACAGGAGATCTTGCCTTCCCAACCGCGTGTACCGAATCCGCCGGGCACGATAATACCGTCAACATCTTTCAAATACTCGGCGGCGTTGGCATTGGTGATATCCGTCGTATCGATCCACTTGACATTTACCTTGCAGCCCAAATGAATCCCGGCATGCTCCAGCGCATTCAGAATCGAGGCATAGCTGTCTCGAACGGATATGTACTTGCCGGTAATGCCAATGGTTATATCATGTGTTTCTTTATTGATCTTATCTGTGAAATCACACCAGCGGGACCATTCCTTGCGTTCATGGCGTAATTGGATGCGATCCTCCAGTTTGAGCATCCGCAGAACCTGAAAATCGATACCGCAATCCCGCAACATCGCCGGAATTGAGTAAATGCTCGCTGAATCGTGCATACTGAACACCCGCTCAAACGGCACATTGCCAAAGACGCTCATTTTCTGGCGGGCCTGTTCAGTGACCGGATTTTCACAGCGGCAGGCGATGATGTCCGGCTGGATGCCCAACTGCAAAAGCTGCTTGATACCCAATTGGGCCGCTTTGGACTTCTGCTCGCCAAGGGTTTTGGGTTCCAAAATATAGGTCAGCGCCACAAAACTGCAGCTATTGGGGCCTTCTTCATACGCCAACTCACGAATGGCCTCAATATAGAATGCATTTTCCAAATCGCCAACCGTACCTCCGATCTCAACAAACACAACATCCGCCTCTGTCTTGACCGCAAGTTCACGCAGCCGCATTTTGACTTCGCCGGTGACATGCGGGATCATCTGGACATCCCGGCCGAGATAGTCTCCGTGACGCTCTTTCTCCAGGACCGAGCTGTAAATCTGGCCACTGGTGGCAAAATTGGCCCGGCTCAGGTTCTGATCCAGCATCCGTTCGTATGTACCCAAATCCATATCCGTTTCCATGCCGTCATCCAAAACGAATACCTCACCGTGACGGAACGGATTCAATGTGCCGGAGTCGATATTCAAATACCCCTCCAGTTTAATGGGGGCCACTTTTAAGCCCTTGTCCTGCAATAGCTTAGCCAAACAGGACGAGAAGATTCCTTTGCCCAGGCCGCTCATGACTGTGCCCATCACGATCACGTACTTGGTCTTACCTTTTTGGTACCCTTTCGGCAGGGGCAGAAAATACTCGTTATCCGTTGAACTTCCGCTAATTTTTGCAAACAAATCTTTGCTGACCGCCATTTTTAGTCCTTATCTTTTTGCTACTCGTTCAATAAATGCCTGGTATTGCTCTTCGGTGTCTACACCGTCCCACACTTGTTCCACCATTGCGGTCAGGATCGTATATCCGTTTTCAATCGCGCGGAGCTGCTCCAGCTTCTCACGCTGTTCGAGAAAACTGGGTTCCAGTGAGGAATATTTCATCAGGAAGTCCTTACGATACGCATAGATTCCCAAATGTCGCTTATAAATACTGATATCGCCCACTCCGCCGGACTGACGGTCATAAGGAATGACAGACCGCGAAAAGTAAATCGCCCTTCCCGCACTATCCGTGATGCACTTGACAATATTGGGATTGGCCACATCGTCAGCCGTTTCGAATGGCGCCAGCAGAGTCGCCATCGATGCATCTGGATTGTCGATTAATAACCCGGCCACCCGGTCGATGTAATCAGGATCGATTTCCGGCTCATCGGCTTGCAGATTCACTACAATATCAACACTGATATCCGCAACTGCCTCGGCGATGCGATCAGTTCCGCTTTGATGGGCAACAGACGTCATCACGCAGGCACCGCCGAATTCGGCACAGGCATCCATCACTCGCTGGTCATCGGTCGCAATTAGGGCCTGATCGACGCTTTTTGCGCACAATGCCCGCTCATAGGTGTGCTGGACGAGATATTTGCCCGTTTCTTTAGCGAGAACCTTCCCTGCGAATCGGCTTGAGCCGTAACGGGTGGGGATAACCACAATAATTTTCACAATCCGTTTTTCCTTGCAGCGATTTTAATGTTTCTTTCTCGAAACCACTGCCCCGATATACTATGCGCAAACGCAATATTTGTCAACCAACCTTTCGCTGATTTTTGTCCGGATTGTATCCTTTTACCATATAATGCCCCAATTTTCTGAACGC
>CALETL010000011.1 GCA_937920485.1 uncultured Phycisphaerae bacterium | reverse complement strand
TTCAGGTGATAGTTCCGTCGGTCTGGCTGAATGTATTATCGAAACAGATCACGGGGTTATCGAATACCTCATTGAAGAGCACCTCAAGCAGGTCGCAGGCGTTCTTTTACAAACAAACGACGAAAAGAAACAAGAGAAATGACACCCTTATCAGACAACTCGCTCTCGGTGGACTTCGATCTGTTCCATTCGACATTGGAACAGGTCAACCTGACGCAACTAAAAGGCGCTGTGACCCATGTTTCCGGATTAACCGTTGAAAGCAGCGGCCCGTCGGATGTCGGACTGGGACAATTGTGCCAAATCCGTATTCATAATAATCAGCATGTCCAGGCGGAGGTCATTGGTTTTCGAAAAAGCGGACTCATTCTGCTGCCGCTGGATTCCATCGACGGGATTCGGGCCGGCGACCCTGTTACCGCATTGAACAAACCCCGAACAATCGCTCTGGATAACAGTATCATAGGCCGTGTGTTAGACGGTCTTGGCCGCCCGATCGATGGCAAAGGCCCACTGAAGGCCAATGAACACCGGTCAATTGACAATATCAGCCCGCCAGCGCTTAGCCGTGAAATGATCACACAGCCCATGCCGCTTGGTATTCGCGCCATTGACAGCGTTTTAACATGTGGCAAAGGACAGCGCATCGGTGTTTTTTCGGGAAGTGGCGTAGGCAAGAGTGTCCTTCTCGGTGAAGTCGCCAATGGAAGCGACGCAGACATCAATGTCGTTGTGCTGGTGGGTGAACGAGGCAGAGAGGTGCGTGAGTTTCTCGAAAAAGATTTAGGTCCCGAAGGACTGACGCGAAGTGTCGTGGTGGTCGCAACCTCTGACGCAGCAGCTATTCAGCGCGTTAAAGCCGGGGCCGTTGCTGTCACGATTGCCGAATACTTCCGCGATCAGGGTCGCGACGTGCTGTTTATGATGGATTCCCTGACGCGTCTTGCTCAGGCACACCGGGAGATCGGATTGGCGGCGGGCGAACCACCGGCCACAAAAGGATATTGTTCCAGCACTTTCGCGATGTTGCCTAAACTGATCGAACGGCTTGGCTGTGATGAAAAAGGCAGCATCACCGGCATCCTCACTGTTTTGGCGGAGGGGGATGACATGAATGACCCGGTTGCGGATTGCGCCCGCTCCCTGCTGGACGGCCATATCGTTTTGAGCCGCAAACTGGCAGACCGCGGACATTATCCGGCCATCGATATACTTCAAAGCATCAGTCGTCTGATGAATACGGTTACCACCACAGAACATCAAACGGCCGCTCGGAAAATCCGTGAAATCTATGCCACCTACACCGATGCGGAAGATCTGATCAATATCGGGGCTTTTTCGCCGGGAGCAAATAGGCGGATTGATGGTTCTGTCGCGCTGATCAACCGGATCCAGGACTTCCTGATTCAACCCGTCAGGCAACCCAACGCCTTTGACCAGACCGTTGAACAACTATTATCGATTACCCAGGCATGGGATCAGATGCTTGGAACAGAAGAACCGCTGCAGATTGCCGGTTCAACCGCTCTTTCTCAATGATAACTGATCGGAGAGATCCGTGAAAAAATTTATATGGCCGCTACAACGACTGTTAGACATCAAAGAAAAACAGGAAGATTTCGCGCGGATCGAATTGGTTACAATAACGGAACAGATTGTCATCATTCGCGGGCAGATCATGATGCACAAAACTATCCTACGCAGCATATTCAGTGAATTGAACCAATTGGACCCGCAGCAGCGGACTCAACGGCAGCAGGAATGTATGGAGTATGCCCATGTAACCGATGCGAAAATTAAAACGCTTTATCAAAATCTTGAACAAACGGAACAAAAACGAAAAAAGAAAATTGAAGAGATTGTGACATTACGAAGACTTCGTAAAAGTCTGGAGCAACTCAGAGCCAAGAGCCTGATTCGCTATCGTAAACAAATGAATCAAGCGGAACAAAAACAGTTGGATGAAAGCATAACGACAACTTTCACAAGAAAGATTTTAATGCCGACATAAATAAAGGATCGATTATGAAAAAGAAACAGCTCATTATAGTGTTACTGGCAGGCCTGCTCAGCTTTGCCAGTACCTTTACCGTAAGTTGGGTCATCAAGAAGAAAAAAGTCGCTGCGATGGCCGCCCAACAGGCACAAAAAGCCGAGTCGCAACAGGTTGCTTCAAACCCGCAGGGTGATTTCTTTGATTCGGCATCTCTGATGGCGCAAGCGGAAAATCTCAATGATACGGGGATCAGCGAGCGCCAACTGCAGCATCTGATCCACGATATTCGAAATAAACTCAAAGATCATCAAGACCGCCAGAAAGCTCTGGACACCGAAGCGGAGCGAATCGAGATATCCCGACAGTCCATGCAGGAAGATATCGACCGCCTGAATAATCTCCAAAATAAACTCAATGTGACCTTAGCGGAAATCCACCAAAAAGAAGCGGCCTTAAAAAACAGTCTCACTGAAATTGACGCCCTTGAAAAAAACAATTTTCAACGATTAGCCAGTACTTATGAAAAAATGGACGCTACGAAGGCCGGGGTCATTATGACCACAATGGCCACCGGCAATCAACTGCAGGATTCCGTTAAGATCCTGTATTATATGAATGAGCGCACGGCCGGTAAACTGCTCGCAGAGATCGGCACCAAGCAACCGGAACTGGCCTCCGTAATCTGTATGAAGTTAAAGCATGTTAAAGAAATGAATTAAAATAGCCACCGGTTAAAGCCGGTGGACTCATGTTTCTGTTGGAAAGTAACATATGGACATAGCAACTATTATTGGACTGCTCGTAGGAAGTGGAATTATTATCGGGT
>CALETL010000010.1 GCA_937920485.1 uncultured Phycisphaerae bacterium | reverse complement strand
TGCTGAAAGAAAAGACACTTGAGATCATCGAACTGGCAGGTACGTTGAACATTTGGGTTGTTCTGGGCAGCAGCCACCGGTTGATCGAACCGAACAAGCCGCATAATTCGCTGTATCTGATCTCACCCGAAGGTAAACTGGTTGATCGGTACGATAAACGATTCTGCACAGGAATCGATTTTGATAATTATACCCCCGGCGATCATTTTATGCATTTCGAAGTCAATGGCATTAAATGCTCGCTACTGATCTGTTTTGACCTGCGGTTCCCTGAAATCTATCGGGTATTGTATAAAGATAGGGTCAAATGCATCTTTCAATCGTTCTATAATGCTCGCCAGCAAGGCCCAAGCGTGCATTCGGAGATCATGCGGCAAACCATGCAGGCCAATGCGGCCAACAACGGCTTCTGGATCAGCATGACCAATTCCTGCGGCTGGTTCTGCCCCTATCCATCCTGTTTTATTCAGCCGGATGGACGAATTGCTCAACAACTCGAGGACCACAAAGAAGGATTGATGATTAACACCGTTGACTTGAATGAAACTTTTTACGACCCCTCTGCCGAATTCCGGGACATGGCGATCCAAGGGAAATTGACGAATGCACCTGAAGCCATTACAGACGTGAGATCAGAAAACAGAACGTCTCTGTAAGGCACCCCCGCAGAATTACCTATTGGCTGGTATAGCCACCTGTGTTGTTGCCAGAACCACCTCTGTTTCCAAAACCGCCCTGATTATACATGTTTCCTGTTGAGGGTTGCGCCAGCAAATCTTCAGCTGAATAAACTCCTGTTATTTTGTCTTTAAGCAGTGTCTGTGCCGAGGCCAATGTTATAATCCTGCCTTCTGCAACCAGAGCCAGTTTGGAACCATTTACCGAAACCGAGCGTAAAACAATATCCAATGCCAGACGCAGCTTCATTCGGCCAAATCCCTCGACGCCGATTGGAGTTTCTTTTTCAATCAGTGCATGGGTTTCAAGATCTTTCCAAAGAATCAACAGCGGCAAATGCGGTTCGACTGATTCGGACAGTATTGTCAATGCCTCGAAAAGCGGTGTGTCATCACTGAGCATTGAGCAATCGACCTGTGTGTCCAGAAGGTTTCTTATGGTAATGCCGCCTCGCCGAACAGGCATGGCTTGTTTCGAAGACAGCTTGGATTGGTGAGGTCGATGCCACGGCGATGCTGTTATTGGTTGATGATCGATTTCTTTTTTGTTCTGAATATCCGGTGAGGCAGGTTGCTCCCAAAACGGCTGACCGTCGAGCCATAAATCCGCATCGACGCGAAAATAATTCCGAAATTTTATGTTCCGAAGCTCAATTTGTTTTGCCGATTTTAATCGATCCGTTAGTAATTCTTTGGACAGTCCATCTGTGTCCTGTGTATCAAGTCCTGACAGATTCACTCGAAAACTAACAGACGGGGCCGGTTTATAGTTATGAAGCTTACATTGGAACGAGTGCGGGCTTAGGACCCGAACAACTTCACGAACCTGATAATTCTTAAAAGCTGCTGGTGAGGTATCCGTTGCCGGAATCACAATACTCACAAGAATAATGGCCACTAAACTTGTATGCATTTTAGAACTTTCCGCCTTTCTGATAATCATTATGAGTCCTTGAGTTTCCCAAAACAAGGAAAATTTGACTGAAGTTTCGCTAAAAAGAAGTCTTATTGTGTCGCTTATTTCCTGAAAAACGCGATTCTGACTGCATTTCACCGGTGATATGGATTTTTCTGCTTGCCTCTGTTTAAACAGTCGTGTAAACTTTGACTTTTTGTATAAAAAGACAATTGTGACAAGTATAGAAAATGGAGGTTATTGACAGTGGCAGATCTCAAAGACATCCGTAATATCGTGCTTTTAGGGCACGGAAGCAGCGGTAAAACATCGCTGGCTGAGGCAATTCTGCATTCCACCGGTGCCATAAACCGGTTGGGCAGTATCGACGAAAAAAACACCGTCGGCGATTTTGATGAAGAAGAAAAGGAACGCGGCAACTCAATTCATTCGGCCCTGATGCACGTTGACCATGAAGGCAAACTGGTCAACATCATCGACACGCCCGGCTATCCAGGATTTATCAGCCCGGCTCTCGTAAGTATTTCAGCAGCTGAAACGGCTGTCGTTGTTATCGGCGCCGCGGCGGGTATCGAAATGAACACCCGCAAGTTGTTTCAGGCGGCCACCGATGCCAACAAGGCCAGAGTAATCGTCATCAATAGAATTGACGCAGACAATGTCGATCTGACCGAACTGATCGGACAAATCCAGGAAACCTTCGGCTCCCAGTGCCGCTGTGCCAACCTGCCGACGGCTGACAAGTCTGCCATAATCAACTGTATCACCACGCAGGAAGGCGACTCCCCTGTGATGAGCCCCGCAGACGCTTATACGGAGCTTCTCGAAAGCGTCATCGAAGTGGATGATGAACTGATGGAGGCCTATCTCGGCGGCGAAGAAGTGTCCCCTCAAAAGGTCGCTGAAGTTTTCGTCAAGGCCCTGATGGCGGGCACGATCGTCCCGATCGTCTTTACCGATTCCCGTAAAGAGGTGGGCATTAAAGAATTGCTGGAACTGATCGTCAATTGTACACCTTCTCCGGCAGATGTTCCTCCTGCCAAACTCATAAACGGTGAAGAAACAACAGAGGTCAAAGCCGATCCAAACGGACCGTTCGCTGGTCAGGTTATCCGGGTCGGGTTTGATCCACGCTCGAACATGAAATATGCTTCGATCCGTGTTTTCAGTGGATCGCTCGACACCGGCACATCCCTGTTAGTCAACGATGCTAAAAAGCCGATTCGTCCCGGTCACCCACTTAAAATGCAGGGGACCGAAGCGAAAGAGATTGACAAAGGCGTTTGCGGCGACATCGCAACGCTGGCAAAAATCGAAGAATTAAAAATCGGTGACCTCGTCCACGATGGTAAGTTCGCCGGCAAGTTTGAGATGCGTCCCCTGCCCAAACCGATGTTCGCTTTGGCTCTGGAACCGGCATCCCGCGGCGATGAAGGAAAGATCAGCGTAGCGCTTGATAAGCTGACAGCCGAGGACGCCTGCTTTACGGTCTCTCATGACACCCAGACCAAAGAACTGGTAATCAATGGTATGGGCGATCTTCATTTGCGCATCATGCTCAGTAAACTCGAAAATCGTTATAAAATTAATGTCAACACCAAGCCCCCGAAGATTCCCTATCGTGAAACGATCACCGGCAAGGGCGAGGGCCACTATCGCCATAAAAAGCAGTCCGGCGGTGCGGGCCAGTTTGGCGAGGTCTACCTCCGTATCGAACCAATCGAACGGGATTCCGATCCGTCTCTGGAATACAGTTGGGACATTTTTGGCGGCTCGATTCCGAGCCAGTTTGAGCCGGCGGTTCTAAAGGGCATCCAGGACGTTATGAGCAGCGGCTATCTCGCTGGGTTCCCGATGCAGGATGTAAAGGTTTCGGTCTATGACGGCAAGTATCACGCCGTCGATTCCAAGGAAGTGGCGTTCCGTGCCGCGGGCAAAGGCGCCTTTATGGATGCCCTGAGCAAAGCAAGGCCCTCCCTGCTGGAACCGATTGTCAATGTCGAGATTACCATTCCTACCGAAAACATGGGTGACATCGCAGGCGATCTGGCTTCTCGACGCGGCCGCGTCAGTGGTCAGGATATGCTGGCCGGCGGGATGATGGTCATCAAGGCCAAGGTGCCGTTGAGCGAACTATCCAACTATAACAGCCAACTCAAGAGTGTTACCGGGGGTCAGGGCAGCTACGAAATGGAACTGAGCCACTACGAGCCCACCCC
>CALETL010000009.1 GCA_937920485.1 uncultured Phycisphaerae bacterium | reverse complement strand
CCCCATCTCGGCTGCTTTATCTACCAGCATTAACTGCGTTTTGTAATCACCGGATAGTCTGGCCCACCAATTCCAGGTGCTCTTGCCGGGCTTGATCCATTCTTCATTTAATCCTTTTGGAAAAAGTTCGGGATCAGGATCCGGGCAGACATTGGCTACGATATCAGAATTTACCAGTTCATTAAGCGTGTCAACAGTACAAATAATTTTCCATGCCGTAGCAACAGGACCGTCGATCTTCCATCCATCGGGCTTCTCGGCATAAACAACCTTGAACTTGCCACCGCCGATAGCTCGCAAAGCGTATCCATGAAAATTAAACCCGCCGCCCTCAAGAACCGCAACATAACTGGACGCACCCTCAGGATACAAAAGCAGCGGCGGCATAGTCAGCTTCGTTTTGGTATTGTCATACACATCCGTCACCGGCCCGGAATAGACCCTGCTCTCTTCGCCCAAGCTGTGACGCATGAACTTGGCTCGCAACGATTCATCGAAAGACAGAACCGTCGATTCGCCGCCGAACAATGTCTTTTCGCCGGCATCGTACGAATACATAAAAGCTGCACCGTCGTTATAAGCCCGCACATCCAGCAGCCATTTGAAATTGCCCGTTTTCAGCAAGATTTTCGCGCCATTGCACCGATTAACCGCAACCGAATGATTCCCCCGCCACGGATACTTTTCATCGACGGAATATCCCTGACTGCCTTGGATAACCGCATCTTGACCCAGGTCGTTTTGGTTGACGATGATCCCCAACCTTGACGGTCTTAACACTTTTAGGTCCTTGCGGGCAACCTTCATCATCAGTTGTCCACCCTCGCTTACAAAGATGTTGACCACAAGTTTCTTGTCCGGGCTCTTTATTTGAACCTCACCGGCCTTCAATCCCGGCGGTTGAAAAACATGCCGTTGAAGCCGCCGCTTGGGATCGGCTTTATATTTCACCTGCTTGTCCGGCTCAAAGCCGCCGCCGTCCGTACTGATCAACGGGACATTTTTCTCTGCTTGCTTCCTGGTGACTTCAACATTGGGCTTCGCTGAAAGGTTAATGAGGGCGATGGCTTTTTGGGCGTAGCGTTTTCCGAGGATGTCATAGCCTTCCACGGAATAATGGAGCGCATTGGGGCGTGTCCGGCCTTGTCTGTCGGTGCCGTCGTTCAAGTCGTCGGTATCGACCCACTCGTAACGGGGATTCGAGTCGGCAAAAGCCACCTGCACATCGCGGATCATCGTCCAATGCGGACACTTCTGATTGTCCATGCCGAAATCGCTCAGCCGCCCGATCACCACGTTGATCTCCTGGTGCTTCAAATCAGCGCGAAGTTGATCGATGATCCCGGCGAGGCTGGCGGCATAGACCTCCCCGTCGCCGGCCTTGGCGTCCGCCTCGCCCTGCATCCAGATAAAGGTCACCGTCTCGATCTCCTGGCCCTCGACGGCCGGGCGAACCTTTTGCATGAGTCGGTCGTAGAGGTCGCCGGTGGATTCAGGAACTTCGCCGACGGCAGACTTCCACCCCTTGTACCAGCGTCGGATCGGCTGGCCGCCCTGGGCATCCTTGATCACGATGACGTTGTCTCTTCCAAACTCGGCCTCGACAGCGGGGATAAACACCTTTTCAGGCTTGAAACGCACCATATTGGACTGGCCGGAAAGCAGGAACAGGTGTTTTTGTGCAACTGCCTCTACGGTAAACAGCAGAATCAATGCGGAACAAACCGGGATGAATATTTTTGGTTTCATGTCTTCTTTCTCCATGAGTCGGATGAAAATCTGAACGACATCCCGTCATTGTAAGTTCACTGAAAATCCATTTTTTTCATCGACTCTCCTTAATCTGTTTTTCCCAGCCAACCGGCTGCGTCCACGCCTGTTTTTGAATCGCCCCCTCGCCAATGATTGCCATATTTTCATCATCACACGATACCACGGCGCGAACGTAGAGTTCGTCCCCGGTCAACTGGTAGGCGGCCTTTGTGCCGTGGACTTCTTTGAGTACCGCCCCCAGGCGCACGTCCGAATAGGTGCTGGAAACCGGGTGAGAGCCTCCCTTATCGTCGACGACGGGGTCCGGTGTTTTATGATCCAGGGAAATATCTCTCGGCGACCCGATGAACTGGATCGTATACGTAACGCCGGGTTGGGAATCGATCTCCAGCGACAGCACTCCGGCTTTCGCGTCATATTGAAGGTCCTTCAGCGCAACCCCCGTCGAAGCGTAGAAGTCGCCGCGGCGCATGGCTTGGGTTATCGCATCCGGTGTCAGCGATGCCGCACGAACCATGACCCATGCCAGCCCCGGCGCATCGTGCAGCACTGCCCCGGAATGATAATGGTTTTCGGGCGTGTGGTACCTGTGCGTATCATCGGTGGCGCAGCCGAACAGCGGCGGCACTCCATATTCCTTCAACCGGATGGTGTTGACGATATCCCAAATCCGTTCGGCACCGGGAAACTCTTCATTTCCCTGATTATTGCAGCCGCCGCTGGCGTTGAAGATTTCCAGCCCCTGCGCAGCCAGTACACGCGCCACTTGCTCGGCGGTGATGGCATATTTAAAATTAGGATGATTGATATGCCAGAACACAGGATGATCCGCCCTGGCCATGTAACCGGAGATCAACTCGGCATGATGGTCCAGCAACTCATCAACGGATGCCCTGGGTTCGGGCTTGAGCAACTCGTCGACATTCACTGGATTGCTGTGAACCGGCAACACCTGTTGAGGGTTTTCCTTGCCACGTAAGGAACTTGTTATTTCAAGCCCCTCGATCATGATGAACCGACCGGGCTCGTCAACCATGGATCGCACTTGCTCCAGCGTTTTGAGTTTTACCCTGATTTTTTCGCCATCGATTTCTTTTTCAAGGACTCCGGTTCCCCAACGTGCTTCATGCTTTGCGATAATATCGTTTTTCTTGACGTGTTTAGCGACGTTCTTGAACTTTTCACCTTGCGACATGATGTTGTGATCGGACAGCACCAGAAAATGATAGCCGTGCCGCTTGTACCAATCTGCCGCCATTTCGGGAAAATCATCACCGTCCGACCACAGCGTGTGGGTGTGCGTATTGCCCTTGTACCACTGTTGGCTGTCAACCCTGGCACACCCCGAAAAGGCAAGCGTCAGCAGGGCCCATGGAATGAATTTTGTCATCTGACATCCTTTTAAATGTTTTCAAAACATACCTGAATCACATTGTTTAAAACGAACCGATTAATGTCGCTACACACCCGGCCAGTTTAAGACGGGTTTCGTCTGATAACGGCGGCCGATTGACCGCTTCGATGGCGGCTTCATAATCGGCCAGGATTTTCGCCCCCATACAAATCGTATGATGAGCGGGTTTGTCCAGTATCCAGCGGATCGCAACCTGTGCCATCGTCATTCCCTCCGGCAGGGCATTTTCAAATGCTGCGTACCGCGTATAA
>CALETL010000008.1 GCA_937920485.1 uncultured Phycisphaerae bacterium | reverse complement strand
AGAGATTCCTTACAAGCTTTCTTTTTTGCTTTTTTCTTTGCCATGTCTTTTCATCCTTGTCTTAAAATTATTCTCCTATGAAGCTAACGATTAGCTTCTCATACTAACAGGGTTTAACGGCCTGGGCACAGGGACCCTTTTGCCCTTCCCCTACCTCAAACTCGACCGCTTGACCATCATTTAGATCCTTGAATCCATCCATTTGAATGTCAGAGTGATGGACAAACAATTCATTTCCCCCATCATCAGGAACGATAAATCCAAATCCCTTTTTACCATCAAACCATTTTACTGTGCCTGTTGCCATAACTACTACTCCTTAAACTCATTTCTAATATTAAGTTAACAACCACTACTAAACTGGCATTTCTCATATTAAACCTTTGGCTACACAATCAAACCTTTCAGGATACGCTGCATTTGCTGCTCGATTTTCGGTTGAGGTGGTATCGGTCTATCGCCTTCTTCGGCTAGGGCCACAGCCGGAAGGTAACAATAAAAACTTGTCCAAATGAACATCACTAACAATAGTTTTCTCATAAGTATCTCCCTTTATTCTCAAATCTCCTACCATTAGACTTATCCGGCAACTGAGTGTCAATAGATTACTTATGCTCATACGATAATTGATTAGCAGCCTTTGAGTTATTCAACGTCCCCGGCGGGATTCGAACCTGCAACCTTCGGCTTCGGAGGCCGACACTCTATCCAATTGAGCTACGGGGACTACAATTCGACACTGTTTTTGAGCCAGGCAACTGCACCGAAAATGCTTTCACAAAGCCCTTTTCAAAGAAACGTTATATAATGCAAAAACTCCGACTCGTCAATCGAAATCTGCACCAAACCTTCAAGATCAGCTAATACCCATCGGCATAAAAAACTATTATTGCCGCATACAGAGACCTGAAGTCAAAAAATGAACTGCGAGGGAAAAATCCTGAAATGATACTCAACTGGTACTTTTACATCTGCCAACTAGCGGGATAGTGGATATTGCGGGAAGAAATCCCGAATGTTCGGATCAGCGTCTCGACCAAAGCATTGGTTCGGTTTATCTGGCAGTTGGTTACCGATTCGGATCGCCCGTCGGAAATCACACAGACCCGAACCACGCCATTGCGGCCACTGCACAAACGCTGGAACTTCCAGTACTCGCCGGCTTCGATCGCGCCATCTTCGGCCCCGTTTCCATTACCAATCACAAAATGGAACTGGGCCTTGGTGCCATTGGCCAAATCGGTCAACAACGCCAGTTCATCGGCATTTCCGCCATCGGTCCGGCTGTAATACACTTCCACCCGATCCCAGTAGCCGGGGGAAACGGTCAGGGTGTTTTTGACCATGTTTTCGGCAGGATCCAGCCGCAGATAACTGGACAGACTATACGCTCCGGTGATAGGACGGGGGTTGTCCAGCGCCATCAAAACAAGCGCGCCGACAGTCATTGATGCAATTAAAGAAAACAGAACTGTTACGTTCCGATTGCGCTTGGCCATGTCCGTCCTTGTATAGCGAATTCCAATCCTTTGAAACCCCACAATCACTCGTTGATCGTGAGCAGGGGTCATTATATTATTTATTTCGGTAGTTTGCATCAGATTTATGTAAATATTTTCATTTTTTTACGGTTTTATATTAGAGCTTCAATTAAAGTTTACAAATTCATCGTCATTTGAGCCGCCCAAATCATGCAGAAGTTTGGAATTGACTTCGCTTTTTTTAATATGTTTGGTACACTAATAACGATTATAACGGTAGCAGGGCGGATCTGCTGCTGAGCAGAGCCGTCGGCACCAAGGGTCCCTGGGGGCTGAAAGCCAGCCAACTGACCCTGTTATTGCCAAAAACATTTGCCTTAAACTTAAGGAGTCATTATGCCGGAATTCGATGTTATCCGTCAAATCGCACAACAGACGCTAATCGTCCCTGACAGTTCAGGAACATGCGGCAACTGGTTATGGGACCGCGCGCAACGCATTGCACAGAATGTCGAGCATCTCTGTCGGCTTCCGGAGTTGGCCGAACAGGCGATTTCTCTTGAAAGGTCTTGCCTGATAACGGCGGCCTTTTTTAGCGAGTGCGGTCTGTGCCGCCCTGCCGCCAGCCCGTTGAGCATTGCCGATATCAATGACGCTGACCTATGCGATCTGTCCGCGAAAACCGCCTCGAAGAAATTAGCCGGAATCCTGACCGAAACACAGATTAATAAAATCAGTAAGATTATTACCGAATCCTGCAATCGTTTTACTGATATGGCCGAAGCGATGATCCTTTCGGATGGGCGGAATCTGGAGGATATTGGAGCAGCCGGCCTGCTGCATGAACTGCGCCAGCACATCATAAACGGAAAAAGTATCTCTGAGATTCTGGAAAGCTGGAAATGTAAAATCCAATATGGTTACTGGCAGGCCCGCCTGAAAGAAAGCTTTCGATATGACGCCGTTCGTCAGATGGCCGAGCAGCGGTATAATACAATGAAACACTTTATGGACCAGCTTGCGGTGGAAAACACTCTCTGCGATCTGCAGGAGCAATTGATGCAGACGGTCGAAAATAAATAATAAGCACAAACATTATTATGGGAGTTGTCATGGAACATAAGCAGATTACAGCCATTTTTCCCGGCTCATTCGACCCGATCACCAATGGGCATCTGGATGTCATACGCAGAGGTAATAAATTATTCGACCATCTCATTATTGCCGTCGGCCAAAATCCGGGCAAAGATGAGTTTTTCACCAAACAAGAACGGGTTG
Source organism: uncultured Phycisphaerae bacterium (assembly GCA_937920485.1). Taxonomy (GTDB): domain Bacteria; phylum Planctomycetota; class Phycisphaerae; order Sedimentisphaerales; family Anaerohalosphaeraceae; genus 4572-13. The sequence continues at coordinate 4,144 of CALETL010000008.1, read as the reverse complement.
AAATGATTCGTGAACTGGTTTCGGACATGCCCCGGGTAACAGTCAAAAGCTATGACTGTTTGACGGTGAAGTTTGCCAAGCAGGAAAAGGCCCAGGTCATGCTGCGCGGGATGCGGAACCTGGCGGATGTGGAATACGAGTTTCAGCTCGCAATGACCAACCGAACCGTCGCAGGCATTGAAACCGTTTTCGTCATGACCAGTGAAGAGTATGGCTATGTGAATTCCACGATGGTGCGGCAACTGGCCCTTCTGGGCGGCGACGTCTCAAAACTGATCCCGACGTCAGTCTATGAACGGCTTCGGGAAAATATCCATAAAAACGGCTCAGAAGTCACTCCGGATGTGCCGGAATAAGTTTAATCCCTAATCAGGCGAAGGGTTTCCTATGTATACATTATTTGTCGATATGGATTTTAAGGCACAGCATCAACTGTCATTTGCAGACGGCACCCAAGAACCCCTGCACGAACATAACTGGAACGTGTGTGCCACCGTTTCCGCCAAAGAACTGGATGATAATGAACTTATCATCGATTTCGAAGAGCTTAAATCCATGCTCAGCAGCATTCTGCAGGACCTGCGCGGACAGCGGCTCGAATCACTGGGAGCGTTTGAGCACCGCAATGTTTCCGCAGAGACTCTGGCACGAACACTATACAACGAACTGGCTCCGAAACTGCCCCGGACTGTCCGGCTGGACTCGATCGAAGTAACCGAAGCACCCGGCTGTCGGGCACGATACAGCCCATAATTATAAATCTTACTCCAGTTGCACCCCTTTTAAGACGATATTGAAATGAATCGCCTTTCATGATATAATAACCCTGTTACATTTAATTGAGGAAATAAAATGCTTTGTCAGGCATGTAAAGAACGAACCGCAACGATCCATTTAACCGAGGTCAATAACGGCCAGCGAGCAGAAACACATCTGTGCCAGCAGTGCGCCCAGCAGCAGGGATTGTCGATCAAATCACAGATTCCGCTCAATGAACTGCTGAACACATTACTGAGTTCACAAGCGGAGAAAACATCAGGTGAAGGTGAAACAGCGCTCGCAGCCGGTTCCGAACACGCATGTCCGGTCTGCGGTATGACGCTGCAACGTTTTGCCAAAGACCCGCTGTTGGGATGCGAACATGATTATACAGAATTTCAGCCGGAACTGATGCCGCTGATAGAACGAAGTCAAAACGGTAAGAATCATCATTGCGGCAAAGTCCCTTCCCGCACCAGCAAACAGGATCGCAACCAGATCGAATTAGCTAAGCTTCGTAGGCAATTGGAACAGGCCATCAAGGATGAAGATTATGAACACGCAGCAAAACTGCGAGATCAGATACAGGCGTTAGAATGAGACCAGCAGATTTATGTAACTACCCCAGTTCCTGGTTCGGGCGAGATGCGGATCTTGTGTCCGAGGTCGTCATTTCCTCCCGCATCCGATTGGCTCGTAACATTGCGGGCTATGAATTTCTGCCCTGCTTGTTGCCGGAGCGACAGCAGCAGCTTCAGGATCGGCTCAAAGAGGTTTTGATGTCGATTGATCTGGGTAAAAAGATATGGTTTGTTGATATCGACCATGCTTCGGATGTCGAGCGAAGTTTGCTGGCTGAGCGTCATCTCATCAGCCGCCGTCACGCAACCGGTAAAGGCCCTCGCAGTGTGGTATTGGCCGAGGATGAATCGTTTACCGCCATGATTAATGAAGAGGATCATCTTCGAATACAGTTTTATGCGGCGGGCCTGCAGCTTCATTCCTGTTGGGACCGTATCAATAAAATTGACGACAGCATCGAAGCAAAGGTCGATTATGCCTTTGACAGCCGGTTCGGCTATCTGACCGCCTGCCCTACCAATCTGGGCACGGGCATTCGTGTTTCGGTCATGCTGCATCTGCCCGCACTGAAAATGACCGGTCAAATCGAAAAGTTCATGAATGCCGCACGGGATTGCAATCTGGCGGTACGCGGTCTTTTCGGCGAGGGAACTGATGCCGTTGGCGACTTTTTCCAGCTTTCCAATCAGGTTACGCTTGGTGTCAGCGAAGAGCAGATCATTGAACATTTCTCGGCTGTTGTCGTGCCCAAGATCATTGCCTATGAAGTCGATGCGCGAAAAGCCCTGCTCGACAAAAAACCGCAGGCTCTGGATGACAAGATACAGCGAGCACTAGGCGTGCTCAAAAGCGCCTGTTTGATCAGTTCACAGGAAGCATTATTTCTATTGAGCAATGTACGGCTCGGCGTCAATCTCGGCAGAGTGCAGGATATCAAGATCACAACCGTCAACGAGCTGTTCATGCTGACCCAGCCGGCACATCTGCAATTGCGGGCCGGAAAGATTCTTGATGCCGATCAGCGCGACACCCTCCGCGCCGAGATTATCCGCACCAAACTAAATCAAAACTGATATGGTCTGGCCTCCAATCTAGCAACAGCTAACAGAATATTTCTACTAATAATTCTCATCGCTGATGGGTGCCTTTAAGGCATTATAGCCGACAATTCTGCCATAATGGCATGGTTAGCTACCCTTCTACAAAAACACAACTGTTTATATAAAAAAGACTTATAGTTTCGATCCTGTCGCTGGCACGCTGATTGCAATTAGATACCTTACGGACATAAATTGAAATCTAATGAGCGATAGCAACAATAATCAATAGGAGTTGAAAAATGGGCAAAATCATTGGAATTGACCTTGGAACGACAAACTCGGTCGTGGCAGTCATGGAAGGGTCGGCGCCGAAGGTGTTGATCAATGCTTCCGGCTCACGACTGACGGCCTCGGTGGTCGGTTTTACCGAAAAAGGCGAACGCCTCGTCGGCCAGACCGCCAAGCATCAACAGGTAACCAATCCGCAGAACACGGTCTATTCGATCAAGCGGTTTATGGGCCGCCGGCATAAAGAAGTCGGCAGTGAAGAAAAGATCGTCCCTTATACTATCACCGGAGGACCGGATGAGTTGGTAAAGGTTGACGTCCGCGGCAAGGAATATACCCCGCCGGAGATTTCGGCGATGATTTTGCAGGATCTGAAAAAGACCGCCGAAGACTACCTCGGTGAAACAATCGAACAAGCCGTCATCACGGTACCGGCTTATTTCAACGATTCGCAGCGGCAGGCCACTAAGGATGCCGGCAAAATTGCGGGCCTCAAGGTCGAGCGAATCATTAACGAACCGACCGCCGCGGCACTGGCCTACGGTCTGGAAAAGAAAAAGAATGAAAAAGTCGCGGTCTTTGACTTTGGCGGCGGAACCTTCGACGTCTCGATCCTCGATATTGGCGACAATGTCTTTGAAGTACTCAGCACCAATGGCGACACTCACCTCGGCGGCGACGACCTGGACGAAGTGCTGATCAACCATCTCGCCGATGAGTTCAAAAAGACCGAAGGCATCGACCTGCGGGATGACCCCATGGCACATCAGCGGCTCAAAGAGGCAGCCGAAAAGGCCAAATGCGAACTGAGCACACAGGTCGAAAGCAATGTGAATCTGCCGTTTATTACCGCAGACGCTTCGGGCCCCAAACACCTGAACATCACCATCAGCCGCAGCACATTTGAGGCACTGGTCGAACCGACGTTGGAACGACTTCGCCAGCCATGTCTGAAAGCGATTGCCGATGCAAAGCTGGATAAAAACGAGATCGCCGAGATCCTCATGGTCGGTGGTTCAACCCGTATCCCCAAGGTTCAGGAAATTGCACAGGAAGTCTTCGGCAAGGCCCCGAACAAGAGCATCAACCCCGATGAAGTGGTCGCGATGGGTGCGGCTATTCAGGGCGCGGTATTGGCCGGCGATGCGGGTGTTAAAGACATCCTGTTGCTGGACGTAACCCCCCTGTCGTTGGGTGTGGAAACCCTCGGTGGTGTCATGACCAAGCTGATCGAACGCAACACCACGATCCCGTCCAGCAAAAAAGAAGTCTTCTCGACCGCCGCCGACAGCCAGACCAGCGTGGATATCCACGTCCTGCAGGGCGAACGCGAATTCGCCCGCGACAACCGCACGCTGGGCCGGTTCCAGTTGACCGAGCTGCCGCCGGCGCCGCGCGGCGTCCCGCAGATCGAGGTGGCGTTCGATATCGACGCCAACGGCATCCTGAACGTCTCGGCCAAAGACCTCGGCACG
>CALETL010000007.1 GCA_937920485.1 uncultured Phycisphaerae bacterium | reverse complement strand
ACGAATGGCAGGACAAGGGCATGGGCGCGATGCTGCTGGATTATCTGACGCGCACGGCGAAGGAACGCGGCGTCAAAACCTTCTACGCGACCGTGCTGCCGATCAATAAGGCCATGCTGTCGATCTTTTACAACTCCGGCTATAACGTCAATACCGAATTCGATGGGGACTCTTATTCCGTTAAATATGATTTGAACAAAACCCAATGACGATGGGTATATGGAGACATGAAACGATATTTTCAAACGGAATTTGACAGGGCCAGACAGCGGTTGTAATATAGTGCCTGTAATATTCAGAAGATAATAACGCCTGGACAGAAAGGATTAATCATGGCCGGAAATGTAGTTGAATTAACGGATGAAACATTTGAATCGACAGTTAGTGATGGTGCGGTACTGGTGGATTTTTGGGCGCCTTGGTGCGGCCCCTGTAAGATGCTGACACCGGTTGTTGAGGAAATCGCGGATGAATATGCCGGAAAGGCAACAATTTGCAAGATGAATACCGACGACCACAGAGATGCGGCCGTCAAGCACGCGATCAGCGCAATCCCTACCTTGATATTATTCAATAATGGCGAAGTCGCTAAAAAATGGGTTGGTTTGACGACTAAAGACGACCTTACTGCAGCAATCGACGAAACGCTGGGATGAATCGAGCCGATCTTATAGCCAATTAATCGAAAAAACTCCAACGGGATGCAGTGCACCGGCTGCACCCCGTTTTTTATTTCGTAATTTTCTCTTTGCATTCCCGAACTGGATTATCATTGACTTGAAAAGGGTTTTGGGGTATGTTAACCCCTTTGAAAACCGAAACTTTTGTGAAAAGAGAGCCGATATATGCTAAAACGAACCCATCATTGCGGCGAATTGAGACTGGAACATGACACACAAACCGTTGTTGTGTCCGGTTGGGTAAATTCATATCGCGACCACGGAAATCTGGTATTCGTTGATCTGCGGGACCGAAATGGACTGGTTCAGCTTGTTTTTGACCCTGAGGCGGACTCTGAATGTCATAAAACCGCCCGGAACCTGCGTTGTGAGTGGGTCATTGCTGCTAAGGGCATTGTTCGACCTCGTGGAGAAGGATTGGAAAATCCTAAACTGGCGACCGGACAGATCGAAATACTGGTAACAGAGTTGCAGGTACTGAATACTTCTAAGACCCCGCCGTTTGAGATCGATGCTGCTGAGCAGGTCAATGAAGAATTACGACTGCAGTATCGCTATATCGATCTTCGACGCATGGACATGCTCGACAAACTATCCGTCCGGCACCGTGTAACTAAGATCGTACGTGATTATTATGATGAGAATGGTTTCTGGGAGATCGAGACGCCGATGCTTGGCAAAAGCACGCCGGAAGGCGCACGTGATTTTCTGGTTCCCAGCCGCTTGTGCCAGGGAGCTTTTTATGCACTGCCGCAGTCGCCGCAATTGTTTAAGCAGATATTGATGGTGGCCAACACCGACAAATATTTTCAAATTGTCCGTTGTTTCCGTGATGAAGATCCAAGAGCGGACCGCCAAGCCGAGTTTACACAGATCGATGTGGAAATGAGCTTTGTGGATGCTGACGATGTGATGAGTATGAACGAAGGCGTGATCCGTCGTGTCTTCAAGGAAATACTTGATGTTGATATCCCCAATCCGGTTCCCCGGATATCTTATCAGCAGGCAGTTGACGAATACGGCATCGATCGTCCGGATATGCGGTTCGAGATGAAGCTTAAAGACATTTCAGATATTGCTAAAGAATCGACATTCAAGGTCTTCACTTCGACGGTTGAAAAGGGCGGTATTGTCAAAGGATTGTGTGCTCCCGGCGGAGCCAAATATTCGCGTAGCGATATCGAAAAAACGCTGACCGCCTTTGTCGGTGAATACGGGGCCAAGGGACTTGCATGGATGAAAATCGAAAAGAATGAGCAGGGCCATGTGGTTCCCAAAAGCAGTATTTCCAAATTCTTTAACGATGAGCAATTGGCTCAGTTGCTTGAGCGATTTGATGCCAATGAGGGCGATCTGATCCTGCTTGTTGCCGATAAGCCGGATGCGGCAAATAAAGCGCTGGCTCCCCTGCGTGTTCGGTTGGGCCGAGAGCTTGAACTGTTTGACCCGAATGAATTTAAGTTTGTTTGGGTGGTTGATTTTCCATTGTTTGAATGGAATGAAGACCAGAAACGGTATGATTCCCTGCATCACCCATTTACTTGTCCGGTTGAAGAGGATATGGGCAAGTTGGAGACAGATCCAGCCAATATTTGCTCGCAGGCATATGATATGGTGGTTAATGGTTCTGAGATCGGTGGCGGCTCAGTTCGTATTCACAACCCCCAAGTTCAGGCAAAAGTCTTTGATCTGTTGAATATTTCAAAAAAACAGGCCGAAGATCGTTTTGGATTCTTCCTTAAGGCATTGGAGTACGGCGCTCCGCCGCATGGAGGGATCGCATTTGGCCTGGATCGTCTGGTGATGCTGCTGACCGGTACCGAAAATATTCGTGATGTTATCGCATTCCCAAAAACACAGCGCGGCCAATGTCTGATGACGAATGCACCGTCCGATGTCGATCAAGCCCAATTAGATGAATTGAATTTGCGGGTTCAAAAACACCTTCACCAGATTGAAGGTGATGCATAAGACCGATATGCAATAGCGTTGCTTGACATTTGAAATTTTCAGGCCCAACAGGAGGCATGAGATTTCATAAGAAAAGGGGTTTGCATGTTGCAGAGATTGAAGCGGTATTATCAGCGCATAAAAGAGCGGGTTTATAAAAAGCCGCTTTCGCTGGCAGAAAAATGTCGTCTTCAATTTGGAGGGGCGGTCCTTTTCAGTCTGGTATTGGCGCTTCTGATCCCTTATTTCTGGATGAACAAATTAACAGAAAAAACAGCGTTAGATACGGGGCGCTCGATTGGTCATGCACTTTACGAAAACCATTTTCAATTAAAAACATCCGAGACAGAGAACAATCCGAGATTATCAGAGAGCGGTATGGTACTTGATGAATCAGATCGTCTGGTGCGGTGGATACATTTTGACGAAGATTTGAACCATGTCACCAATATCTTGTCAAATGTCGAGAATGACAAGTTAGAAATCATAAGAAAAGATACAGCCGTTAGTGATCAGGCATGGACGGAATATCATGAAAAAACAGGAGGGTGGAATCGCTATATGCGTCTTGTGTATGCAGAAGAAAGTTGTCTGCATTGTCATACCGGCCAGGCCTTAGCGACTGCTTTTGGAAAAAACCAGGAAATCGGTGTTTTAATTACGAAAATACCGGCCAGAGGATTAGCATGGACATTGTTTATGAACCGGTTCTGGGTTGTTATTGCGGGGCTGCTGGCGGCAACGGGGGCCATGGTTGCATTTTATATGATTACTCAGCGTGTTATTCTGCGACCGATTCGTCAGTTACGAGCATTGGTCAACAACATTGCCGAAGGTAATTATGACATCCGAAGTTCCATCAAAACCGGTGATGAGTATGAGCGTCTCTCTGATGCATTCAATCACATGCTGGACAATCTCATGGAATCTCAGCATAAACTTGAACAGGCCAATAAGCAGTTGGATGCAAAGATTTCACAGCTTTCAGATAAAAATATCGAACTCTTTAAGGCAAATAAAATTAAAAGTGAGTTTTTAGCCAACATGTCTCATGAGTTTCGAACTCCGCTTAATGCCATTTTAGGTTTTGCCGAGCTTCTCCGTGAAAAACCTTCTTCGGAAATAGAAAAATCAAGACGGTGGGCGGAAAATATCATTTCGAGTGGGCGGTCCCTGCTCAGTATGATTAATGATCTGCTTGACCTGGCTAAGGCCGAATCTGCGAAAATGGAGGTCCATATTGACAAAACAAGCATACCACAGCTTTTAGAAGGATTAGCTGCATTCTTTTCTCCTCTGACGGAACAGAAAACCATCAAGGTACGACTCGATGTCGAAAAAAATATTCCCTTGGTTCACACAGATTCTCAAAAAGTACAGCAGATATTGTATAATCTGTTGAGCAATGCAATTAAGTTCACACCTCAAGAGGGCAGAATACTGATTACGGCAAGCATGTTAAACGACACAGCAGTTCGAATTTCAATTATGGATACAGGACCGGGCATCTCGAAGGAAGATCAGGAAAAAATATTCGAAAAATTTCATCAATTAGATGGATCGATTACACGAAAAGGCGAAGGAACCGGGCTGGGGCTGGCAATTTGCAAACAGTTGGCGGATCTTCTGGCCGGATCGATCCATTTAGAAAGCACACTCGGACACGGTTCAACATTTTCTCTGGATTTGCCGATCCATTTAAAGACCTTGAAAGATTTCGGAGAGAATATGCAGAATGAAAGACAAACATAAAGTGGTATTTTGTAACATCTTTTTATGAAAGTTTTTATAGCCGGATTTATAACAGCGTTCATTATCACAGTCTTTATTGAAGCAGTTGTGGACTTTTTTCTCTTTTATTATAAAAGAAAAAAAAGATGCGAGGAGTGTAATTTTCCCCAAAAAATATTTGCATGGTTTTATTTGCGCGGTATAATTTCCTATGAATTGTGACATAGAGAGGCGGAGTGATGATGAAGGCAGGACGGACAGGTCTATTAAAGGAGTAATTCAAATTCTATGGCGCGCCCGAGTTGTGCGCTTATAAATGAATATTAAGTGAGTACTTATAAAGGTATCGCAGGAGTCGTGGGCATGGAAGCCTGCGGCTCGTTTTCATGGCAGTGTTTTACCTAAACGGTATTTTGATTTCCAAAAACCACTCTCTGGAAAAGGGACTATATTTCCGGACTCCGGAATCCCCTTAATTTTTCACCGACTTTTAAAATCATCTTTCTTTGTCCCTACGGGAGAATATTTATCGGTCCTGAGAATTCTCTACTCGATGGAATAAACTTGATTTAAAAATTTCTACTCAATACGCTAATAATATCACAGAGAACACCAATGTGTGGGGGCTTTGTGGCATGTCTGGCAAGGATCGCCTTTTTTACTGAAGACAGGACGATGGTTGGAATCACCAAATGTGGTTTGATTCTAACTGTTGGGGTTAGTTCCTGAGAGAGAATTCGGTATAAAATTCTGTAATTTTCGGAAAGGGTGATTCTTTTGGCAAAAGATCAAATCATTTCGTTTGAAGGCAGTAAAACATTGATGAGAATTCTTGCAGGTTTTACCGCTGTGGCCATAGTGATGATGTGCTTTGTTTTATCGCAGGATGCATCTGCAGGGCAATCCGACGCGCCCCTTCAGATTCCAGTCAAAGATTTACCGGAAAAAGAGCTTGTTCAGTCACTTTCGAAGGATGAATCTAATATGATTGATGATGAAAAGAATATAGACGGTCCTTGGCAGGTTGTTCGAATGCGGGTAACGGCTTATTGCCCGTGCAGCAAATGCTGCGGAGAATATTCAGATGGTATTACTGCGTGTAATCATCAAATTCGTCCCGGAGACGTTTTTGTTGCTGCCGATGACACCTACAAATTTGGTACCGAAATGGTGATTCCGGGGTATAATTCCAGCCAGCCGGTCAAAGTACTGGATCGCGGCGGAGCGATTAAAGGAGACCGTATTGATGCGTTTTTTCATACACATCAGGAGGCCCTCGAATGGGGCGTACAATATCTGGATGTTCGGGTGAAAATTAGATAATGTCTTATGGCTTTATGGACAGTTTTTTCTTGACATAACGCTCTTTTTTGTGTATAGTTTAAGTGTTGTCGGTGCATTGTGGCGATTACGCCTTTCGCATTTCTATCCGCGGTAGAGTGCAATAACGGCATAGCGACAACAGGGAGTACGGCCCACATTTTGTTTAAATAAGAAGCGTGCCGATCTCCCTTTTTTTATGCGCCGAATTCCTCTAATTTTCTTTTTAACAACTCCTGCTTGTATCCTGAATAGGTGTAATCTATAATGATCGGCATGAGGCAAGAGCGTGAACAGTTGAAAAAAGCAGTTCTTTGGCAGCCGCAGGAAGAACAAAAAGTTCGCTGTTCATTGTGTCGCTGGCGATGTATCATTTCTGAGGGTCAAGTCGGGCGTTGCCATGTCAGAAAAAATATCAATGGAATCCTGTATTCTCTCAATTACGATAAACTGTGTGCGGCCAACCCTGACCCTATCGAGAAAAAACCGCTTTTTCATTTTCAACCTGGGTCCAAAAGTTTTTCAATTGCTGCGCCGGGATGCAATTTTCAGTGCGTTTTTTGCCAGAACTGGCAGATCAGCCAAATGCCATATTTTCAAAATGATTTAGAAGGCAGTGAATATGCGCCTCAAAATATTGTAGATGCGACTTTGCAGTCGGGTTGTAAAAGCATCGCTTACACCTATACTGAGCCGACAGTTTTC
>CALETL010000006.1 GCA_937920485.1 uncultured Phycisphaerae bacterium | reverse complement strand
GTAATCCCCGGTGCGACCATGAAGCTCAAAGACGAATACAAACAGTTTGACGCCCTGCACCGCTTCGGCATCGAAGAGGTTCCGGCCGAAGAACCCGCGGGCTGCCAGTGCGGCCAGGTGCTGTGCGGCCTGCTCGATCCGCCGCAGTGCGGCATGTTCGGCAAAAAATGCACGCCGGACACACCCGTCGGACCGTGCATGGTCAGCACCGAAGGCGCCGGTGCGGCGTGGTATAAATACGGAAAATAAGCATGGAAGAAACAAAAAAAATCATGCTCGCCCATGGCGGCGGGGGGCGTTTGATGGGCGACCTTATCCAGCGGATCATCGTGCCGAAGTTCGGTGATGGACAGTCTGTCCAGTTGAACGATTCTGCAATGCTTGATGTCCCCGCGGGCAAGGTCTGTTTTACGACGGATAGCTTTGTCGTCAAGCCGCTGTTTTTTAACGGCGGCGATATCGGCAAACTTTCCGTTTGCGGCACAGTCAACGACTTGGCGGTCGCCGGAGCAAAACCAATCGCCCTGAGTTTGTCGCTGATTCTCGAAGAAGGACTCGATTTGAATGTTCTGGAAACAATTCTCCAAAGCATCGGCGATACGGCTAAGGCCGCCAATGTCAGCATCGTTACCGGCGATACAAAAGTGGTCGAAAAAGGGTCTGCCGACGGTATCTTTATCAATACTTCCGGGGTGGGCGTATTGATGGATAATGCGGCCCCTTCATTTGAGCGGATCAAGCCAGGCGATATGATTCTGATTAACGGCACCCTCGGCGACCACGGCATGACGATCATGTCCCAGCGTGAGGGGCTGAAGTTCGATACCCCGCTGAAAAGCGATTGTGCCTGCCTACACGAATTAACCGAAATGCTGTATGAAAATCTTGGTGAGAAAGTCAAATTTATGCGTGATCCCACCCGCGGCGGTCTGGCGGCAACATTGAACGAAGTCGCCCAATCGTCCGGCGTGAATGTAGAATTGAACGAAACAGCATTGCCCGTTGACAAAACGGTTCAAACTGCCGCCGACATGCTGGGTTTTGATCTGCTGAACATTGCCAACGAAGGCAAGGTGCTGGCGGTCGTTTCGCCAGAAGTTGCAAACAAAGCAATTAATTTATGGGGGGGGCATCCGCTGGGTCAAAAGGCCGCAATTATTGGAAAAGTATCTGAAACTGACAGCCCGTTGGTGGAACTGGTTACCAAGATCGGCGGCAGGCGGATTGTTCAAACGCCGTACGGCCGGGAACTGCCGAGGATCTGCTGACCCTTTAGGGTCATAAATGTCGCGCGACTGGCCCGAGTGTGTGTTGGGCAAAGGACATAGCCGCGCAGGAAATTATGTTTTTGTTGGAATAAAGTATGCACGAAACGATGGTAGCCGAAAGCATTTTGCGAACGATCATTGAGCAGGCCGAACAGGTCAATGCCAAGCCGATCAGTGCGATCATTTCCTGCGGCCAGTTCAATACTCTCAATGACGAGGTCATGAGCTTTGCGTTCGAGACGGCCGCCGCCGGAACCATCTGCGAAAAAATGACATTGGAAATCAAACATATTCCGTTGCGTGCAACCTGTAAGCAATGCCAAACAATATTTGAATTTGATGTGTCCAAACCGCATTGTGCCGCATGCGAAAGCAGCGATTATGTTTTTCAACCGGACGCACCGCTGCTTCTGGAAACAATCGAATTTGAAGAATAACGTAACGCCGGCATCCTGCCGGCGCAAAAGCGAGGCGGCGCGAGCCGCCCGAAAAAGCAATAAAAATGGATTAAATAAAAACATGAAAGTATCACTGAACCAAAAGATATTAAGCCGCAATGAAGAATGTGCCCAAAAGAACAAGGCCTTTTTCAAAGAAAATAACGTATTGTGTCTGAATGTCATTTCGTCGCCCGGTTCGGGAAAGACCACGACGATATCCCGCACGATCAAGGACCTGCACGATCAAATTAAAATCGGCGTCATCGAAGGCGACATCAAGACGGATACCGATGCACAAAAGATCCGTGCCGCCGGTGCCGAAGCTGTCCAGATCGAAACACAGGGCGCGTGTCATTTATCCGCTGAGCAGGTCTATAATGCTCTGAAAGCCCTCGAAGCGGAAAAAATGGATGTAGTCATTATCGAAAACGTAGGCAATCTCGTCTGCCCATCGGCGTTCGACCTGGGTGAGGCGCTGCGAGTGATCCTGCTGAGCGTTCCCGAAGGCGACGACAAACCCATCAAATACCCCGGCACCTTTGCCGAAGCGGATGTGGTGCTGATTAATAAGATTGACCTGATGAATTATATCGATTTTAATCTGGAGCGTGTGCTGGCCGATATCCGCGTGGTCAACCCGGATGCGAAGATCTTTCAGGTCTCCGCCACCACCGGCGAAGGCATGGAGCACTGGTACGATTGGCTAATGGAGAAGAAAAAAGGTTAAAACCAATATATTTAATGGATGATAAACCTAAAATCAATTTGGCTGGGTATTTGAGTTTTACCGTAACTATG
>CALETL010000005.1 GCA_937920485.1 uncultured Phycisphaerae bacterium | reverse complement strand
GGGATTCGGCAGGGTGGCGGAATATTGAAGAAAAATGAGGTCCACTCGATCACCGGTGCCACACAAACCTGTGTGCGTTTGGAAAAACTTGTTAACGATGGTTTAGCCCAATGGCAGGAGATCATGAAATCCGGGGAGGATTTTTAAATGGCTCTACAGGCAGTCAAATCCAATCGGGATATTATTCTTGACGGCCTCTGGCGGGACAACCCGATCTTTCGGCAGGTGCTGGGCATCTGCAGCACGCTGGCGGTAACCAATGTCGTTCTCAATACCGCGGTGATGTGCACCTCGCTGACGCTGGTGACGGCGCTGAGTTGTCTAACGGTATCGTTGTTGCGACACTGGACCCCGCGCAATATCCGCATGATGGTGCAGACGCTGATCATCGCGTTTTATGTCATCATCGTGGATTTGATCTTAAAGGCCTACTGGCCGGAAATGAGTAGCAACCTCGGGCCGTATGTTGGTTTGATCATTACCAACTGCATCATCATGGGCCGCTGTGAAGCGTTCGCCGGTTCCAATCCACCGGTTTCGTCGTTCTGGGACGGCTTTTACAGTGGACTGGGCTATTCGCTGATCCTGTTGGGGATTTCGGTGGTCCGTGAACTGCTGGGCATGGGAACGATTCTTGGTTTTGCGGTACCGTATTTCTCAAATCCGCAATATTGGGACAAGTGGATCATTATGGTCATGCCGCCGGGGGCATTCTTTACGCTGGCGTGTATGATCTGGCTGTGCCGCTCCATTAAATCAAAGGAGGCCAAATCATGAATAGCTTTGGTTCTGAAATCTGGTTGGCATTGGTAACCTGTTTTGCGGCGGTGTTCACACAGAATATTCTGCTGACGACGTTTCTGGGTATGTGCCCGTTCACCAGTGTCTCGCGAGAGGTCAAAACCGCTGCCGGACTTGGCGGGGCGGTCGTTTTTGTGATGACCTTTACGACGGCACTGAACTGGCTGGCGTATAAGTATGTGCTGATTCCATTGGAGCTGGAGTTTTTCCGATTTATTCTGTTCATTATTATCATCGCCGCGTTTGTGCAATTCGTTGAGATGGTTATTGATCGCTATTCGCCCAAGTTGTATCAAAATCTTGGCATCTTTTTGCCATTGATCACGGTCAATTGTGCGATTCTCGGTGCGTCGCTGTTTATGGTAATTCGCGAATATCATTTTATCCAGACGATTGGCTATGGTTTTGGTGCCGGTTTGGGCTGGCTGTTGGCGATTCTAGCGATGGCGGGTATCCGAACACGGCTCAACGAATCGCGCGTTCCGGAGGGCCTTCGCGGTCCCGGCATCACGCTGATCATCGCTGGATTGATGGCCTTGGCTTTCATTGGATTTACAGGAGTTCTGGGGTAGAACGACTATGGTTGATTTTTTACATTTTCTGCTCACAGTTTTGATTATCAGTTCCATCGGCGCCGCATTGGCGATGGTTCTGGTTCTGTGTGAGAAATACATAGTCAACTATGGTCCGTGTAAGGTAACGATCAATAAGGACAAAGTACTGGATATACAGGGTGGCAGCCCGCTGCTGACAGTACTCCGAGACGAAAAGATATTTATCCCCAGTGCCTGCGGCGGGCGCGGAACCTGTGGGGTGTGTAAATGCACGGTTAAAACAGGCGGCGGACCTGTCCTGCCGACCGAGACACCGTTTTTAACCAAAGAAGAACAAGCTGCCGATGTTCGTCTGTCCTGTCAGGTCAAGGTTCGTAACGATATTGACATCGAGATCCCCGAAGAATTATTCAATATTCGGGAATATGTCAGCACTTGTATCGAAATCGAAGAATTAACTTATGATATGCGTCGGTTTCGTTTTGAACTTCAGGACCCGCCGACGATCAATTTCACCGCCGGCCAGTTTGTGCAGTTGCTGTGTCCCAGATACAAAGGCAGCAGTGAGGAAGTGTATCGCGCCTATTCAATCGCATCGGACCCGACCCAGACACACTTGATCGACCTGATCATTCGGTTGGTGCCGAACGGGATTTGTACCACATGGTGTTTTGAATACTTAAAAGAAGGTGATTCGGTCAAGCTTAACGGTCCTTATGGAGATTTCCGTTTGAGCGAAACTGAGGCCCCGATGGTGTTTGTCGCAGGCGGCAGTGGTATGGCCCCATTTGCATCCATTCTGTCCCAAATGCGAAACATCGACAGCAAGCGACAGGTTAAATATTTCTTCGGCGGCAATACCACCAAGGACCTGTGCATGGCCGAAGAGATGAAAGCGTTTGCCAATGCCCTTGAGGGTTTTGAATTTATTCCCGTTGTCGCCAATCCCGAAGAGGGCAGTGGATGGACCGGCGAAATCGGACTGGTGACCGAAGCGGTACAGCGGATGTATCCAGACCTCAGCAAACACGAAGGATATCTGTGCGGCAGTCCCGACATGATCGATGCCGCGATTAAAGTTTTTACGGACTTAGGAATGCCGGAAGAGAATGTTTATTATGACAAATTTGCATAACGTCGGGAGGAAATAGTATGAAACAGTCGCCTCGTGACAAAAAACTGGAAGAAGTGCTCCGTTCGACCAAGCTGGTTGCCGGGGGATTTATGGGTAACGACAGCCGCCATCCGATCGAGATTATCGAGCAGGATATCGTGGCGATGGAGGAACTTGGCGTGACAGCGATGCAGGTTGCTGACCGTATGGCCGACCTGACCGAACTGGCCAAGCCGCGACTGGGTAACTGGATTGACTACGCTTATGGGAAACTGCGCGTCAAAAGCGAAGACTATAAAGGCAGATTGGTGTGTCCGTGGCCGCATCCGGGTCTTTTTGATAAACGGATCACAACGGTTGAACATTTAGAAACCGGCAAACAGATAAGCTGGACGGACCTGAATATTCATATGATCGCTGAACACGGCTTTTTTGAGGGCAAAGGGGCCTATTTCAGGATCGAGCCGGCGGAGATTATAAGCATTTTATTTGAAGATAAGCCATGAATGTGAGATAATGAATCCGTAACTGGTATATAATGCAATCGTAAAACCCTATTGAAAGGAACAACCGATGAAGTACAAATGTGTTTTATGCGGATGGATCTATGACCCGGCAATCGGTGACCCGGATAACGGAGTTACCCCGGGTACCGCATTTGCGGACATCCCGGATGATTGGGTCTGCCCGGAATGCGGAGCCGGCAAAGAAGACTTTGAACAGGCGGATGAATAAGTTTGCGGTCAAAGAGCCCTGAGATTTGAGATCCAAGTCACAGGGCTCTTTGCTTTTTAGGTGTCTGGGGCCATGAAAAAAATCGAAGCAACAATTCAAAAGCAGGATATGCTGTGTATTGAGGCGATTGCCGGGCCAACGGGGTTTGCTGTCTTTGGGGCGTCAGGAGATCTGGCCTATCGAAAGCTTTATCCTTCGCTTTACGAACTTTTCCGCAGAGACCTGATGAGCGATCATTTTTATGTGCTGGGATGTGGCCGCAGCGAATACAGCGATCAGAATTTTCAGGACAGTGTTGAAAAAGCCCTGCGGCAGGGCCTCGGTGAATTCGATGAAACAAAACTGAAATCATTTATAGAACACTTTTTCTATATCAGCGGGGCCTATGAGGAGGACCAGTTTTATCGGGATATCTGCCAGAACCTTCAACGTCTGGATGAGCAGTTTAATGTTAGCGGGACTCGTGTTTTTTACCTGTCCGTGCCGCCGTTTCTGTATGAACCGATTGCCGATAAGATTGGACAGATGAAACTAAACTGTCCCACCGTTTCCGGACGCATTCAGGATATTCGGCTGGTCATCGAAAAACCATTCGGCAGAGACTTAGCAAGTGCACAGCAATTGGATAATACGCTGCACCGGCATTTTGATGAATCGCAAATCTATCGTATCGATCACTATCTCGGCAAGGAAACGGTTCAGAATCTGCTGATCTTTCGATTTGCCAACAGTATTTTCGAGCCGGTCTGGAATCGCGATTACATCGACCACGTCCAGATCACAGTTGCCGAACAGGTCGGCGTAGAGCACCGGGCCGGTTATTATGACAAAAGCGGCGCCCTGCGTGATATGTTCCAGAACCATCTCCTGCAGATGCTTTCACTTGTGGCGATGGAGGCGCCGGTTTCGTTTGCTGCCGACCGCATCCGTGATGAAAAGGTCAAACTGCTGCGATCCGTGCGGAGAATTGCTCTGGAAGATGTTGGTAAGCAATTTATTCGAGCCCAATATGCAGCAGGGTCAGTCGATGATAAACCTGTCGCGGGTTATCTTCAGGAACATGGTGTTCCGCAGGATTCGATGACTGAAACATTTGCCGCCGGAAAGTTGTTTATCGATAACTGGCGATGGAAAGATGTGCCGTTTTATTTGCGTACCGGAAAACGGCTGAAACGAAAACTGACCGAGATCGTGATCACATTCAAGAACGTTCCGCATTCCATGTTTCAGATGGAAGGGCTGGATGATCTGCCGCCGAATGTGCTGCGGTTTCAGATCCAGCCGCAGGAGGGGATGTATCTGAGTTTACAAGCCAAACGCCCCGGATCGAAGATCTGTA
>CALETL010000004.1 GCA_937920485.1 uncultured Phycisphaerae bacterium | reverse complement strand
TAACGGCCGCAGGTTATACCTGGGATGGTGTCATGACGACCACGGCGTTTACCCTGCAATAGTTAAAACTGAAGGGTTGCCAGTGACGATAACTGGCGACACCCGCAAGATGTGAAAAGGGGGCAGATCATTGATCTGCCCCCTTTTTGTCGGCCTTTTTGAGAATCTAGTGGCCTCAAGAAAATGCGAGTATAAAAAAATCTCTCTCGATCCAAAGGCCAGAGGCTCAGTAAAAGCTCTATGAGATATTTTTGAGATGCTTATGCTATAAATTTATCCCATCACAAATCAAAGCATTTGAGGCTTTGGCAGCTTTTTGTTCAAGATCTTGCCATTCAACCAGGACCGACTGAGGACATGAACGTTAAAGCACTTCTTTATATGGCACTTCTCCTCGCATTGACAGGCTGTACCGGAGGGCTGGGAGTCAAAAACGAACCCGCTGCCCACCAGGAACAATCGATTAAGCACCTAATCATGAATCGTCCTCTTGCAAAGAACCCCTATCACGCCAAAGGTAAAAGCGATCAACGAACCAACCGCATGTTGGCATGGATTGAGCTGTCCAAGAATTGATGCTATAGCCAAGAAGCATTCTTCAAGTCGCCCTTGTCGCAAATCTCCTGGAGGGGGCTATGCGTAAACATTTAATAAGCAGCCTCGCTAGCTGAAGGCATACCTTATGAGGAAAAAAAACGCAGGCAATAGACATTGATTAAAATCGGTTTATTCCCACGAATTAAATGTTATATTTAATCCACTGCTCGTCAAGCTGAGCAGAAATAGCCAAACCTGCTGTGAGGCAGGGACGGAAAGCCACGGGTCTTGCATCTTTTCCTGCTGAAGATAGCCGAGCTGCCAAAACATCAAATGTATTGGCAGCTTTTTTTGTTTTGAGAATTGGTTATAACTCGGCGGACCGGTCATTTATCGGTTTCAGCTTTGCTCGTGAGAGGGCCTCGACATGCAATACTCATCAAAAATTTCCTTCTTCTTAACTTGCATACTATTGATTTTCGCCAGTCAAGCCTGTGCAAATTTTTTTTCGGGACATGTCGTAGAGGTGGTCAATGATTACACACTTAAAGTTCTTGTTGACGACGAGGTAAAGCTTGTACGTCTGGCTGAGATCACTAGTCCGAAGAAAAGGTTTGGTTCCATCAGTTGCAACGAGCAGGCAAAAGAATTTCTTCTGGAAGTAACTTCAGGAAAGAACGTTAACTTAGAATTTTGGGCGACAGATGTTGCCGGCAGAATTGTTTGCAAGGTTTTTCTGCCCGATGGGTCGAGCTTGGGAGAGCTACTGGTTTCAAAAGGATATGCCCTGCAGGACAGATATTATAGCTCCGATCCGGAGCTGAGTCATTTGGAGAAGGTTGCACAAAAAAACAAATACGGAGTATGGAAAGACGTGGCCCCGATCTTATGAATATGGTTTTTGAAATTTAAAGATGTACGTTCGTACAGCAGGGTACTTAACACCACTCGTTTAATTTTCTATAGGCTTATATGCGACTACAAATGGAGTCTGCAGATGAAAATTAATTTTTTAATTATCCTTGGGATCTCTGTTGCGTTGTCTGGTTGCATGGGAATCGTTTCGGAAAAAGAACCCCATCCACAGCCACAATGGATGTCCTCTGATGGGAATAAAGCGATCACTAATTTTGAGTTTGAAGATAAACATAATAAAAATCAGCTCGCAGGCAAACGCCACGTTACACGCATGATGGCCTGGATTAATATTTCGACGGATCAGCCGTAACGGAAGTTATTAAAAGCCTGGCCATCATTCTTCTGGCCAAAAATCTTCTTATTCAAGTACTGCTTGAAAGGGGGAAGCCACTTCTTACTGAAGAGCGTTTCAGGCTCCTTTTGTTAAACAAATTTATGGCCGTCAGGGTTCGATCCCTGGCGGCCTTTCTTGCAATGCCGCCGTTCTGACTGCCAAGCCTAATCCGATTAAATTGACAACTGAAATTCGATGACATAGCTTTAGGGTATGGGGTCATTGAATGATAACCAAGAACGATAGAAAGGAACATTAAATGCGTGATTTTTTTGTTGACCGTTTCGCGAACCTGAACATTGCCGATGGGGTTGCCCGCCTTGATTTTGTAAGGGTTGAAAATATTAATGCCGAGAAAAAACAAGTAACAATGTCGCCTTCTTTACGACTGGCCCTGCCCTTTGAGGCTTTTATGCAGATGGCGGAGCAGTTTGCCAAGGTACGGGAAGAGATTATCAAGAAAAATAACGAACAGGCCGCAGCGGCAGTCGGCCCAGAAGATGCCGGAACCACAGGAACGCACTGAACAGAAAGCTCATAAAAAATGGCTTATCATCCAACAGATGGGCCATTTTTTAGGATTGTTCGATTTGTGAGAGGAAAAACGGTTTCTTATTGGTCGCCGCAAATTCAATTCGAGAGATCTAAAAAAAAAGGAAGTTTGACACCAGTGAGGAGCTGAGGAAAGTCAGATGCATCACAAACTTATTATCTCACTTATAGTCATGCTCGTCCTGAGCTACGGTTGCGCAGAACCTGACAAGCCGTCATCTGACATCCAGAGTCTACGTCAACAAATGACAGATATAGAGCGGGGCCGTTTTGTCGTTGAAATCATGGGGTGTAA
>CALETL010000003.1 GCA_937920485.1 uncultured Phycisphaerae bacterium | reverse complement strand
AGATTTGTACATTCTTCATTTTCTTTCCCCTTTCCACTTAAAGTAATTGTGACTTAATTCACAACAGAAATAGCATTGCTATTGGCGGAGACAAATCGGGCACGCAGTGTTTCCTAAGGAATGGTTGGATTCGAATATGCGGCAGCGTTATCTGGTCCATCATTTTCTCTCCTGTCTCTTTTCGCAGGAACTCAATATACTGTGCTTATCTCTCAAGTCATAAAAACGACACTAAAGACAAAGAATACTTACACACTATACTACTAATAAGCTGTTGGAGTTCAAGAAAAAACAATGTTTCTATAACCCTCTGAATTTATTTGAATGCGGGCGAGAGGAGTCGAACCTCCACACCACTAGGGTACAAGAACCTAAATCTTGCGCGTCTGCCAGTTCCGCCACGCCCGCTTATCCATTGATAGTTCTACTAAAAAAGACCCTCGTCTTCAGAGTCGTCATCCTCTGATTCTTCTTCATCGCCCTCTTCTTCATTTTCGGCGATTTCCTCGATACGTTTTTCAGCATCCAGCAAAATCTTCCGGCAATGCTTGATTGTCTCCATGCCTCTTTCATACTGCTGGAGCGATTCCTGCAACGGCACCTGTCCGGTCTCGATCTTATCGACGATCTCGGTCAGATTTTCAATCGCTTGTTCAAACGAAAGCGACTCGATCTCTTTTTTATTGGTTTTTCGTTTTTGTGCCATCTTAATCGACCTCTTCAACCCGACTGTGAACTTTCTGACCTTTTGCCAGTTCCGTCATCAGGCGATCATCAACCTGAACTTGCTCAACATCCGTCAATAACCGTCCTGTACGTTCATTGACCGTAATACTGTAACCGCGGTTCAGAACCGAACGCGGATCCAGTGCAGATAATCTATTCTCTAAAGCCGTTAATTTCAACTGATTTTTGGAAAGTATCTTCATAATCGCCGCCTGATTCCGGCTGGAAAAACGATGGATCGCAATATTCTGACTTGAAACTAAGCGCGTTGGCTCAATGGTCTGAATACATCCCCGGAACCGCTCCAACCGGTCCCGCAACTGCCCCAACTGTGTCTTGAGCACACCAATCAATGAAATCGCCAGTTCATCGACCCGCTGGGCCGCCACCTGAACCGGACCTAAAGGCGAGCGAAAAACCCGGCTTGCCAATACTGTCAGCAGACGATTTTGACCATGCTGCAATTGAGAGCGAACATTCAGCGTTAATCTGCGTTTAAGCGAATAGATTTTATGAAGTTCTTCCCGGTAATCGGGTACAGCAATCACTCCCGCCTGCGTAGGCGTAGACGCCCTTGCGTCAGCAACCAAGTCAGCAATTGTAACATCAACTTCGTGTCCGACGGCGCTGATGACCGGAATTTTTGACATATAAATCGCCCGCGCAACCGGTTCTTCATTAAACGCCCACAAATCCTCCCTCGATCCGCCGCCGCGACCAACAATCAGAATATCCAGTTTCAGATGTTGCCGCATACGATTGGCTTTTTGAATAGCCGCCGCTATTTTGCCCGAAGCCCCTTCGCCCTGTACCGGTGCGTCAAAGACATAGAGTTTTGCACATGGCCAGCGATCATAAACACTGTCCGCAATATCGACAACCGCCGCTCCGGACCGACTGGTAACCACCCCGATAGCCACAGGATATTTTGGAAGCGCCCTTTTATGAGCCGGGTCAAAAAGCCCCTCGGCCTGTAAGCGTTTGCGCATCTGTTCAAAGGCAAGCTGTAAATCGCCAATGCCCGCCGGCTCAAGCTTTTCGGCATAAAACTGGTACTGTCCGCCGGGAACATACACATCCACATAACCCGTCGCCAAAATCGCCAGTCCGTTTTCGCAGTCAAATTTAACAGTGCGAAATTTACTGGCCCACATCACACACCGAATTTGTCCACCGCCAGGGTCCTTCAGTGAGAAATAACAATGACCGCTGGAATGCAGTTTCCAGTTGCTGATCTCTCCGCGCAGCATCATCCGCGACGGCAACGCTTCTTCAAGCGACACCTGAATAAGGTTATTAAGCTGCGATACCGTAAAAACCGGCAGTTTTTTTTTCTTTTTTGCCATATTTCGCATTATAGGGAATGAATATCCCTGTGGCAATCGGCAACCTTTAAAATATAAAAGACCGATGCCCTCCTGGCATCGGTCTTTCTATAAGAAAAACACTTATAGTTTCGGGGTTCTGTCCTAACCCCGTTGAAACGATATATGCGCAGAACATCTGCCTGTAAAGAAACCCGGAATAATGTCAGAAAGATTTAATGAGGAAACACACCAACCCTCTTGCCATCCCCCTTTGGATGTCAAAGCAACACACACAAGCACTCTCCCGTTCCCTCATCACCGTTAGGTACCCCGGCTAAAACCACAGCCGTCCCTCGTTCATAATACTATATTGCCAATTATCTGAAAACACAACCGGCAAATGTTTGATTTCGATTTTTTTTAGTATATTGGTCTAACTGTAACGCCAATATCCACTATTGTAACAGGAAATAATTACTGGAATGTTGTTATCATGTTAATAGTTGATTAAAAACCGTTGTTGTAATCCGGTTTTCCGTCATCACTGTCATAGACCTGCGTATCCCCCTGCGACTCCTCGCAAATCACAACACGCTCAATGGACTCAGCTTTTTGAGTATGGCTGTCGGCGGTCACAACAATACCATTGATGCGTACATCTCCGGAGGCCACTTCAAATGGATACGGCATCTGGGTACGAAATGCCCGAACAACGCTCTCCGGATTGCGCCCCAGTACAGAATCCGATGCTCCGGTCATACCGATATCGGTAATATACGCTGTCCCCTTTTTGAGAACCCGTTCATCCGCTGTCATAACATGTGTATGCGTCCCGAAAACGCAGCTAACCTTACCATCAAGATAATATCCCATCGCCACCTTTTCACTGGTGGCCTCTGCGTGCATTTCAACAAAAACGATATCCGCATCATTTTTGAGTTTGGGCAAAAGGTCGTCTATTTTTGCATAGGGGCAATCTGCCGGCTTCATAAATATACGGCCAATCAGTGTTATCACTGCAACGGTGACTCCTTTTGATGTTTGATAAACAGCATAGTCCTTTCCGGCGGCACAAGGAGACAGGTTTGCCGGACGGACAAGATTCTGCTGGCTTTCAAGATAAGGAATGATCTCTTTCTTACGAAAACAATGATCCCCCAATGTCACCAGATGCACGCCGTACTTGGAAAGTTTCTCATGGATCTGCTTTGTCAGACCCGAACCGCCGGCTGCGTTTTCTGCGTTCGCAATGACACAATCAATTTCGTTGTCTCTTACAAACGGGTACAACTTCTCTGCAAGAATCCGTCTGCCCGGCCGGCCTACAATATCACCAATGCAAAATACCTTTACCTTCATTGTCGTCCCGTTTAATTCGTCATTCGTCAATAGACAATGGTCAATTACCTCGCGTATTCAATACAGCGAACTTCCCGCAGCAATGTCACCTTGATCTCACCCGGATAGGTCATCTCGTCTTCGATCTTTTTGGCGATATCCCGTGCCGTCTTCAATGACACTTCATCGTCTACCTTTTCCGCATCGACAATAACACGAATTTCGCGACCCGCCTGGATGGCATACGAATTGTCAACACCATCAAAACTTGCCGCGATATCTTCGAGTTTTTCCAGACGTTTGATATAGCGTTCAAGTGTCTCTCTGCGAGCTCCCGGTCTCGATGCGCTAATCGCATCCGCCGCCGCCACCAAAGGCGTATAAGCATTGTCAGCCACAATATCGCCGTGGTGGGCCTCGACCGCATTCAGAATAACGCCGGACTCTTTAAACCGGCGAAGGAAATTGGCCCCAATTGCGGGGTGGCCGCCTTCGATCTCACGATCCATCGCTTTTCCGATATCGTGCAGCAGACCGGCACGCTTGGCAATCGAGCCGTCCAGCCCTAATTCATCCGCCATCACCTGAGAAAGAAAGGCCACTTCCACACTGTGCCGCAGCACGTTTTGACCATAACTCGTACGATAGTGCAGCGCCCCTAACATACCGACGATTTTATTGTTCAAACCGCGTACATCAACTTCTTCCGCGGCTTCTTTACCCAACTGGATCACACGGGAGTGTACATCTTTCTTGGCCTGATTGACAATCTCTTCGATCCGGGAGGGATGAATTCGACCGTCCTGAATCAGACGCTCCATGCTCAGCCTTGCCACTTCGCGGCGAACCGGATTAAAACCGCTGACCACGATGATTCCCGGTGTATCATCCACAATAACATCAACACCTGTGGCTTTTTCAAATGCTCGGATATTGCGCCCCTCTCGCCCGATCACCCGCCCTTTCATATCATCACTGGGGATATCCACCATCGAAACGCTGACTTCGCACGTCTGCTCGGCCGCATACCGCTGGATGGCAAGATTGATGATTTCTTTCGATTTTTCTTCGGCCGCTTCCTCCGCCTGACTGACTTTCCGCTGAATGACCTGATTCATCTCACGGCCGCATTCGTCTTCCAGTCGGGTCAAAAGCATTTCTCTGGCCTGTTCCATATCCAGCGAAGTGATCTTCAAAAGCTGGTTCTTTTGCTGAACCATCACATTCGCCAGTTCCTTGTTTCGGTTATTATACGTATTGATCTGGCGGTCAAGATCACGTTCCTTGTTATTGAGTTGATTCTCCTGTTGTTTGATTTTATCCTGTTGACGCTCAACCTGGTCCTGTTTCTTGGAAAGATCCATCTCCTGTCGACGAAATCCTTTTTCTTTGGACGCCATCTCAGAAGAAAATTCTTCTCTTTTTTTCATCATCTCGCTGGCAGCATCCAGACGCGCTTCTTTGACAATCGTTTCGGCTTGCTTTTTTGCTGTTTCAACGCGGGCTTCAACATCCTCCTGAACGGATTTCGCCCGGGTTTTATTAACCATCTGCAGAACGATATAAGCGATAACCGCCCCAACCAAAACCCCCATAAGCAATCCGATGAAAATGCTTTGAAAATCGATTTGTGCTAATATTCCCATTGTCTGTAACCTTTCTGATTGCAATATTAATGTTGTAAAAACTTACAGAAAGGCATGGGTCGGATGTGCAAGCAACCTCAAGAGAAATGCATGGAAGAACAGTGATAATTTCAGGAATTCAGTATTTTAAAAAATTCTCGCGCCGATGCTATTTAAAGATACACCTTCGCTATATTGAATCCCCAACAGGTTTTTCGATAAAAAAAACACGAATTCACCAAACTGATTACCCGGACAAGTCCATTTTATGTCCCAGGATTTCACGCTATCTATCACTAAAATTCCTTTCGCCATACTCATCTATTCATCCGGATTGTGGACTTGACAGGGTTAAAAAACCGCTTGCCTTTCGCCCTGCCGGATGAAATCGATGTTCTTGAAGCACTACTCACAAATTGCCTTCTGCAAGTTAGCTCTCCCGCTCACTTCCGGACCCAAAACGAATCCCGCCGGGAGAACCACTTATTTCATCTAACAAAAACTTAATATATTTATCTTACACTATTTATCGACGTCGTCAAGAAAAATCCTTTACACAGAAACATATCGTTCCCGCTTAAATACCCTTTTCTATATCTACTTATTCAAGATAAGGAATTCAAAACGCTTTTATCGGACGAATGCAGGCAAAAAAATCCCTTTTTTCGTTAAATTCCCTCTTTCCCCTCTCAATTGATTATTTCGCCCCCTTTCTGAACCGATGATATACCGCCGGAACATGTGATCGGCGAGGAAACCTTATACAGAATGATGGATCGATAAATGGCCCCTGCGGCTGCTTTGGAGTAATATATAGAAATGCGAAAAAAAGATGTTTTAACCACCGGGCAAGTCGCCCAAATCTGCAGCGTCGCCCCGCGAACCGTCACAAAATGGTTCGATTCCGGCCAACTGGGCGGCTACCGCATCCCCGGCTC
>CALETL010000002.1 GCA_937920485.1 uncultured Phycisphaerae bacterium | reverse complement strand
GCGATGGTTGGTATTATCACGCTGGGGGCCGGGGTGCTTCTGGCAAACGGGCAGAAAAGCTGGGGACAATTATTCGGGCGCGTATACGGCCACTCGGCGATTGACAGTTTTGCCGCACAACAGGCGTTTGATGCGGTGTGCCGGAAGGCCAGTCTTCGAAAGCACGATTTAAACGAGGGTGGGGATTCACTGGAATTATACTACTGGGATACTTCTTCAACTTCATCGACGCCGGAAAACTATGCTCGTTTTTATCAAAGCGGCGATGACATGTTTGTCGAGTATGGAACAACAGAAACCGGAACGTGGCAGCCGGACGACGGTGCATCGGTGACAACCATCAAGCTTGCCAGCGATGTTGATTCGTTAAAATTTACTGTACAGGGGACCTCGGTCCAGATGTTTTTGAGTTATATAGGTGCAGATATGATGCCGGTGGTGTGTTCGTCCGTTCGGCACAATGATTAGAAGGTGATATTAAATGCGCAGAGTAAAAAGAAATAAAAAGAGAAAAGGAGCCATCCTGGCGTTGATGGTAATGGTTGTGTTGCTGTTATCCATGACCAGTCTGGCGTTGATCCGGGTGGGCACGGAAGCACGTTTGCGAACCGTTAAAAGTGCCTCGGGCATCTCGGCGCGGTTTGCGGCAGATGCCGGTATTGAACGGGCTCTTTACCTGATGAATGAGCAACTGGAAGCCGGTGCCTGGACCGTGGGTGATGTTCCTACGTATAGCTCGCAGGCGCTGACCGCCAGTAATGCTGATTATACAGTCAGTTTTAGCGGGGACCTGTCGAGCGGTTATCAGATCACATCGGTGGGCCGCAGTGGAAATCAGACCAAGACGGTGCGTGCGATGGTTGCCCTGACGAGTCCCATCGCACAGGATTATGCGATCTTTTCCAAAAAAAATATCAACATGAAAAACAGTTCAACGGTGGATGGATTCAACTCCAGTGATCCGTCTGACACAGATGTTGACGTCAAGATCGGAACGCAAAGTACTGATGATGGTGCGATCGACCTCAAAAACAACACGACTATTGACGGAGACATTGTTATCGGGCCAGAGGGGGTGCCAGATGATGTGATCAATACCGGCAGCAATGTCAGCATTAACGGAGAAATATTTGTCCTGCAGACAGACTTTTATTTGTCGTCGGTCGCGCCGCCGGATTATACGGCGTCTCAGGGGTCGATCTCCGGCAACAATATTACCCTGAACTCCTCAGACAGCGGAAAATATTCGAGCATCAGTATTTCGAATAACGGAACTCTGTCGGTTACCGGTGATCTGACACTCTATGTGACCGGGGATATTGAGCTTAAAAACAATGCCGAAATTGAAATTAAAAATGATGCGACGCTGGAGCTTTATTTTGACGGGGATATTAATGCGAATAATTCGTCCGGGTTCAATAATAAATCTAAAGTTCCATCCAGTCTGATGATATACGGGACCGGAACTGACCAAGAGATCGATTTGAAGAATTCCGCAGATATCTATGCGGTTGTTTACGCTCCGAATGCTGAAATGACCGTGAAAAACAGCGGCGATGCATACGGATCGTTTATCGTTGAAGATTTTGAGCTGAAGAACGGGGGCGAGGTTTACTATGACGAGGCCCTCAAAGAAGTTACCGAAGATGACAAACTTGTTCGTTTTGCGATTACCCGTTGGGAAGAACTGTAATCGAGCTGAAGGGAAAAAAGACATGAAGTTAAGACGTCAAAATAAAACACAGGCATTCACATTGGTCGAATGTCTCGTTGTCATGCTGATCCTGATGATCACATTTAGCGGGATCATGGGTTTTCGTTATTTTTCGGTCCTGAGTGCTGAACGGGCGGAAACACAGCTTCTGGCGGCACGGGCCGCTGTTGCGATCTCAGAGGCCTGGCGAGCCCGGAAAGGAGCGGATGATTTTGATCCAACACAACAGAGCTTTGACGACCATTTTCAGATTCTGCCTGTAAGCTTAGCAGTTCTCAAGGCAACATCGCCTTCCGGAGCCCTGCATCTGGGAAACTATCAGGTTGAGATTGAAGGCCGTCAGTTTCAGGCGAATCTGATGTATCAAAACTCTACTGATGTTCCCAATGCGCGACTACTGCATGTGGTGCTGATGTGGCAGGACAGCAAACAAATGAGACAGCAGTTTCACTTGTCAACGTTAACCCAAACCCAAACGTAATCGAGGAAGCGGGATTGTTATGAAACGGATAAAAGGTTATTTGGGATTTACGATCACAGAGCTGGTTTTAGCGATTGCGGTCAGTTCCATTCTTGTCCTGACGATTGGCATAGTCATGGTAGATACGCAGCGGGGCTGGATGGACTCTTATGCCAAGGTTCACGGTGGTGCCGCCGCGGATGCGATGATGACCAAGACTGCATTCGACAAAGTAATCCGTAAAGCATCGCGGTCCATTTATCATTTTAACGGGCTCGATGACATCACGGTTTATTACTATGACAACTGGCTGACATCGACAGATCTGGATCGGTATGCACGGTTTTACCGTTCAGCCAATGAGCCCTCGGAAATGTATATTCAGCATGGCCAGCTCGAGGCGGGTATCAAAAAAGATATCCTGGCAGAAGTTTTGCTGGCCTCCAATGTGGTGGATCTGGAGTTTAAGCCCATCAGCGGCGGCATTGAAATGAAGCTGGCGCTGGATGACGGCCGTGAGGCGACGACAGTTGTTTCGACCGCAATTTTACATAATGAGTAGTTAAGTGGCGTTGCGGCAGGGACGATAGTATTGTGGAATGGACTGTGGACGAAATAGGTCCGATAAGCGAGGTTTAGAATGAATAAAAAGAAAAAAAAACGAATATCGAGCAGAAAATCAGGATCCATACTGGTCCTGGTTTTGTTAGTTGTTCTGATCAGTTTTATTATCGGAACCGGGCTGTTGGCTCTGGGAACCCAATCCCGTGTTACATCCATCAACCAGGTTCAGGATATGATGTCGCGTTCTGCAGCGGATGCCGGTATAGAACGGGCCGTTCAGGAAATCAACAATGCCGTGATGGCAGGAAAATGGTCCGCCAGCACTACACCGTACGTCAGCAATGCGGCTCTGCCCTTCTCGGACTCGATTTACTCGGTCAAGACGGCATACGATGCGACAGGCGGATACAGGATCGTTTCAGTCGGGTCGGACAGAAATCGGACCCGTACCATCAACGCAACGCTGCGGCTGAAAGGGTTATTTGAAAATGCGATCCAGTGCCGCGACAGCATTACCCTGAAGTCCGGTACTGTTGTCGATACGATTGATTCGACCATCTCAATGGATCCGGCGGACTGCGATGAAAAAGCAGTTATCGGAACCAGCAGTATCGAAGATGACAGGATTATTCTAAATAACGGTGTTGTGGTTGACGGTGATGTAGTTGTCGGTGTTGGCGGTGATACGTCCACTGTGATCAAGGATCTTGGAGCCACCATCGACAGAAGTTATTCCCTCAGTTCCGCTGTGGAGTTTCCTACGGTTTCGCCGCCGTCACTATTTGGGCCGGATACAGAGATCGCTATCAAAAATGGTGAAAAAACGATCGGTCCCGGTGGAGATTATCCTGCCACGGGCCGTTTTTCTGAAATAGGAATGAAAAACGGGACGACTTTGCGAGTGATCGGGGACTGTACGCTGTATGTCACCGGCGATATCGGTATGGGACAGAACTCGGAGATCATTCTGGATGCCAGTAAAAACGCCAAGCTGACCATCTATCTGGACGGCGACTGGGCTTCGGATAATGACTCGGGAATCAATAATGAAACCAGCATCCCTTCCACGTTTAAGTTATATGGTACGGGTCCGTTGGGGCAGGCAATCGACATCAAAGCAAAAGGTGAGTTTTACGGCGTGATCTATGCTCCGGACGCGGACTTGACGGTGTTTTCCGGAGGTGATATTTACGGATCCTTTGTTACTAATAATTTTGAATTGAAGAACCCGGCGAAATTTTTATATGACGCATCGCTAAAAACGATTTCGGTGTATGACGAAGGGGTGCGGTTTGTGATCAACCGCTGGAACGAACGATAAGGATGACAGTTATGGGATTGAACTTATTAAATCATCAAAAAATTGAGTTGGCCGGCATGGACATCGGGACGTCCGCGGTCAAGCTGGTCCAACTGGAGAAGGTCGAAGACGGATATGCCCTGGTCAGCGCTTGTGCAGAACAGATTGCTCCATGTCCGAACGATGAAAAACAACAGCGGCAGAGCCGTGCCGATGCAGTCAAATCCTGTTTAGCGAAAGCAAATCTGAAGAGTAAAAATATCATTTGTGGGATTTCGGGACCGGAAGTCATCGTTCGCGGGTTTACCTTCCCGCCGCTTCCGGATCAGGCTGTTGGACAGGCCGTACAAATGGAGGCCCAGCAAGTATGTCCGCTGGATATGCAGCAAAGTGTTTTAGATTATCAACTGATCGCAACCGGTCAGACCAAATCAGCTTCCAAGGCCCAGCCACGCCGAGGTGTGATGGCAGTAGCGACACAGCGAGTGATCGAAGAATCAGAAAAGTTGTTAGCTGAAGCGGGAGCAAAGGCCGTTATGGTTGACGTCAACGCTTTAGCTCTGTTGAACTGCCTCAATGAATTGAAAACGTTAGATAAACAGGAAACGGTTGCTGTGATCGATATCGGCGGGTTGCAAACCAATGTTCTTGTTTACGGACATGACGGTTTGCCGTTTGTGCGGGATATTAATACCGCCAGCGGTGAAATCATCAAACAAATCAGTGGTGAACTGAAACTAACTGAAAAAGAGATTTGGCAGATGCTTGCTCAGGAGCAAGCGTCCGGGCAGTTGGACAACAATCTGCTGCTGGCGATGAACAACGCGGTTGTTCCATTGGCCAACGCGATTAATGAAACACTGCGGTTCTATTCATTCCAGGAAAAGAAATCGGGTGTGGACCGCATCTTTTTGTGCGGCGGCTTTGCTTTAATTGATGCGTTTGTGGAATTTTTGACGGACGCATTGTCGGTACCGGTTGAGATGCTGAATCCGTTTTTGACCATCAAAGACAGCATTAGTGCCGGCCTGAACGAGGAATTGAAGAAAAACGGACCTGTGTTTGCCGTTGCCACAGGCCTTGCAATGAGGGCATTGTAGTTATGTTTTCAATTGATTTACTCAAAGGAAAAGGACTGCCTCAAACGTTTGATGTGAAAACGTCGGTACTGAAGACCGTGCCGATACTGATTCCGCTGTTGGCAATCACTGTTTTTGCGGCATCGTATCAGCGTGACAGAGCGATGCTGAACAATCAACAGCAGACGCTCAAAAGCAATCAGCAGCAGATTGAACAATATACGAAAGATATGGCCGAATACAACAGGGTCAACACCCAGATAAAGGGCATGGAAAAATGTCTCAAGGACATCTCCAAGGCGTTATCTTATCGAATCCAGGTTTCTGATGTTCTGGTGGAGCTGGTTCAATCGCTGCCGGACAGTATTTTTATATATGAAATCAAATTGGACCGAAATGCACAACGCATAAAAGACCAACAGGAAGATTCCGCTGAAGTCAAGCAGCGATTGGTCGTTCGCAGACAGATGCAACTGGTCGTGTGTGGTTACGATGCGGAGCAGAGTGACGCGGCGGTTCAGGACTATGTGAATAAACTTGAGCAATCACCGCTGTTGTCGGAAATCTTTGTTGAGATTAAACCCTCTGCCCGGCAGCAAGGCGAGGTTGACGGAAGACCTGCGATCTATTATGAAATCGATTGTGTTCTTCAGGAGCAGGGCTAATGATGAAATCAAAAATAAAATTCGGTCGATATAGAATTGTTACCCTTTCCGTTTGGGCGGTTTCGGTGATTGTTCTTGGGGCGGGCTATTTTCTGTTCTATTTGCCGCAAAAGACAGAACTGGCACAGTTGCAGAATCAATGTTCTGAAAGCCAGATGGAACTGGGGCGGGCACAGTTGGCCGGGCAGGATCAGACAAAAGAGAAAATGCAGCGTCGGTGCCAGGAAGCGGACCGCCTAATATCCGACTTTTCGACGGAACATGACAAGACGACAGAACTTGTTTTTGAAGTCGGCCAAATTGCCAACGATCTGCGTCTGGCCGAATTTTCAAGTAAGAATGAAAAGAAGAGAGACCAATCAACCATTGAAAAGAGCAAAACGCTCGATGAGGGTTGGCTGAATGTTAAGTTTTTTGCAACGTTTGACCAATTTGCACAGTTTATGAATCAACTGGAGCGTCATTGTCCCGTCGTCTTTATTGAAGAGGTTTCTTTCCGGCGGGGAACATCGAGCGGCAAAGGTCACGAAGTGTCATTACAGTTATCATTTTTAGCTGAGAAAGCAACAAATAATAAAAAGGTTGCCATGGCAACCGATTAATCAGCTGCCGCTGTGGATGAAGCGGCACGTATACAAGACAGGAAAAGACAGTGAGAACCATTGCGATTACAAATCTGAAGGGTGGTTGCGGCAAGACGACGACGTCTGTCAATCTGGCCGCTGCGCTGGCCCTGAAAGGGTATCGCACTCTTTTGATTGATCTGGACCCACAGGGCCATGCCACGCTGGGGTTCGGAGTTATTCCCGAAAACCTTAAGCAAACCATCTACGATGTGATTGTTAATCCCCGTGTTTCACTGCAGCGTGTGCTGGTTGAAAGCAATGTCCCCCGGCTCGTCATCGCACCGAGTAATGTATTACTCTCCGGCGCCGAAGCGGCTTTGATGCAGATGCAAAATCGTGAACACGTTCTGATGAAACGGCTCGAGAAGTATGAACGATACTTTGATTATTGTATTATTGATTGTTCCCCATCGCTGAGCTTGCTGACATTAAATGCACTGGACGCGGCTACCGAAGTGATCGTTCCCGTACAAACGCATTATTATTCAATCGAGGGGCTTAAGCAGGTTCTTGAGACGCTGGACATTGTACAGAATCGGTTTAATCCCTTACTGCATATTCGAGGGATTCTGCTGACGCTGGCAGAGCAAGGGACCATTCTTTGCCAGGATGTGGAAAAGCAAATGCGAGATTATTTTGGCGAATTGATTTTAAAGACGGTTATTCACAGGAATATTCGATTGGCCGAAGCCCCCGGCGCCGGCGAATCGATAATGACTTATGATCGAATGAATGAAGGTGCAAAAGAATATATGCAATTAGCGGAAGAGATTTGTTATGAGAAAATCAGGCTTACACAAACAGATTTCGTCAATATTTGACGGTGTTCCCGTGCCGCAGAATAACGATGTGTTAGAAGATGCGGATTCGTCTTCTGAACAGGTGCAATCGGTAGCGCAGGAACCAACAGAACCACAGGGGTCAACAGAGGCACAGGGGCCAACTGAACCCCAGGGCCAACCGGACCCTGTATCGGTGCCGGAGCCGGAACAGACCCAGGCTCGGCCTTCACTGGTCAAACGCATGTCAGCGGACCCCTCGGAGTGTGCCTCAGCGCCGGCGATCCAGATCGATCGACCCATGCCGCTGGCGAAGTCTTCGGTGGTGTCAGCTAAGACAGGTCCGAGTCTTATTTCTCAGGTCAAAAAAGCGGTTTTCGGTTCACATAAAGGATCGCTGGATGCCCGCCAAAAGAAAATGGCGGCGCTCGTTGGTGTTCTTTGTCTTGTGTTTGGCGCGGTGATGTTCATTTCGCTGGGCGGTGTTGGCCAGACGAAGGCGATGGCTGCTGATGATGCAAGTGGCAGTCAAACGATCCAGAGTCATGGAACAAAGAAGACGGCACAGGACTGGACAAATCCGCAGCCGCTGCCGGCGGAGCTGCGTGATGCGACATCCCCTGTTTTCAGACAGACCGGATCAACAGAAGACTCTACCGGGGCTTCGGCCTCTGGCGGATTGGTGGTTAAAGGCATTGTGTTCAGTAAAAACAAACCTTCGGCAATCATTAACAATGAAATCATGAGCGAAGGAGAAAGTTTCAATGGAGTCACAATTGTCAAGATCAGCAAGGAAGGCGTTGAATTTGAAGCGAATGAAAAACGCTGGACCCAGCAGGTGCAGCGATAAGCAAGTATAAAACTGCGATACGGATAAAAGGAAAGGACAGAATAATGAAAACGACAGGAGCCCGAAAAGCTGCCGTCCGATATAGTATGCTGATGATTTTAGCTGTGGCATCATGGTCCATGGCCTTAGAAGAGGTCAAGCCCGAATTGCTCACACCTGTTCAGCAGCGCATGCGCCAGGAGATCAGTCTGGATTTCAAGGATACACTTATTGATGACGTGCTGATGATTATGTCCAAGCAAGCCGATGTGGATATCATTAAGAGCCCAAAGGTCACAGGTGTGGTCACCGCTACGTTGACGGATGTGCCGCTGGACGAAGCCCTGACCAATATTCTCGAATCACATGGGTATGCGTACGTGACGACGGATAATATTATTCGTGTTGTTGCCAAAGAGGATATACATGCAGTGCTTGAAAAGACAGACAGCCGGGTTTTTCGTATCACGTATGCGAATGTTCGGGATGTTGAGACCGCACTGAAGCAGTTTATTTCTGATAAGGGTGCAATTGCTGCCAATCCCGGCACCGGCAATCTTATCGTGACAGATACCGAAAGCCGGGTTAAAGCGATCGCTTCATTTATCGAAAAGATTGACCGGATTACCCCGCAGATTCTTGTCGAAGCGAAGATTTATGATATTTCTTCCACGGACGCGCTGGATCTGGGCATCGAATGGCAGGTCGGAAGCCAGACAGATTTCGGACTGCCGAGTGACAACCAATTATTTGGCAATGATTACGGCACCGTCGGTAATATTGTCGGTGGCGTGCTGGACACGGCCATCGGCAGTCAGTTCGCCAGCGGCATTAGTCAGGCCGATACCAGCGGTTTGTTCCGTGTGGGCGTGATCAACAACAATCATTTTCAGTTTGATGCACTTGTTCATGCCGGTCAGGATGATGTCCGTGCCAAACTGCTGGCCAATCCCCGTGTGTTGGTTCTGGACAATGAAGAGGCCCAGATCAAGATCGTTGATGAAATTCCGTATCAGGAGTTGACCGAAAGTACCGAGGGCGGTGGTGTCGGAACGACCGCATTTCGTGATGTCGGTGTTGAACTTCGGGTGACGCCGCACCTGACGCGAGATGGATTGATCCATCTGCGTCTCAACCCCAAATTCAGTACGGCTGTTGGATCGGTCAATATCGTCAGCGGTGCTGACACGATTCCTCAACCGGTCGTGGCTACGCGTGAAACGATTACCACTGCTCTGATCAAAGACAAAGAAACAGTTGTTATAGGTGGTATGAAGAAACAGGACAAACTTCAGGAAATCAGCAAGGTTCCGTTCTTAGGTGATCTGCCGCTGCTGGGTGGACTGTTCAGATTTGAAGGCGAAAGCACGGTTAACAGCGAATTAGTTGTCTTTATTACGCCGCATATTATTACACAGCCGACGCTGAGTGATGAAGAGCAGCGGTACCTGGCGGATTCTGTTTATGTCAGTCCCACGCTGCCCGAAACAAAACTGGGTAACGGTGAAGAATAATCACAATCCAGCCCTTTAATAATGAAAGCCGGCGCTTCTTTTGAAACGCCGGCCTTTTTTTATTGGTGCATTCCATTATTACAGTGCTGTTACAACCTCTGCACATCGGCTGCACAGGTCAGGGTAATCGGGGTTTTGTCCGACACTGGGGTAATAATACCAACATCTTTCGCATTTCGCATTTGAGCATTTAGAAGCGGATACCTTAAGTGCACCACCTTTTGCAATACTGACTTCACTGATGATGCACAGTGATGCAAATATTTCAATGCCCATGTCATTGACAATGGTCAATAGCTCACCATCATCTGTTTCGATTTGAACCGATGCCTCCTGATTGCTGCCGATTGTCTGTTCAGTACGCAGGCCTTCGAGCACTTTGAGTACTTCATCTCGCAGAGCCATGATTTTGTCCCACGTGTCTGCATTGGCGGCCACATTGATGGAAGCGTCCGCCACAGGCATTGAGGCCAGATGCACCGTATCCACATCTTCGCTTTTGTGTTCGATGGTAGCCCATGCTTCTTCGGCAGTGTGTGCCAGTATCGGCGCCAACATCCGTACGAGTGCGTCGAGGATTTTATACATGGCTGTCTGACCGCTGCGTCGACTTTGGCTGTCGGTCGAATCACAATACATCCGGTCTTTAAGCACGTCCATGTAAATACTGCTCATCTCCACCGTGCAGAAAGTATAGATTTTATTAAAAACACGGTGGAATCCGAAATTGTCGTAGGCCTGATGAACCTCGTCGATCAGGATATTCAACTTTTCCATGGCCCACTGATCGATGAGTGACATGTCCTTATAATCCACACTCATTTCGGCCGGAACAAAATCGTTAATGTTACTCATCAGATATCGCAGCGTATTGCGAATTTTTCGGTAGGCATCCTGCAGACGGCCGATGAGTTCGTCGCTGCATCGCATATCTTCCTGATAATTCACGCTGGAGACCCACAGACGCAGAATATCGGCACCATATTTTTCAACCTCTTCCAGCGCGCTGACATAGTTGCCCGCGGACTTGGATTGCTTCATGCCTTTTTCATCCACGGTAAAACCGTGCGTCAAGACGGTCTTAAACGGCGGTGCGCCGGTGGCGCCTAATGCCGGCAGCATAGAAAGCTGGAACCAACCACGATGCTGGTCCGACCCTTCCAGATACAGATCGACCGGCACATCGTAACCGGCCATCTCCATGACACTATGCCAACTGCAGCCGGACTCAAACCACACATCGAAGATGTTTTCTTCTTTTGTCAGGTCGTCCCAGTTAAACCCTTCCGGCAATTGGAAATCTTCACCAAGAATTTCTTTCGGCGAATCAGTGAACCAACTGTTTGAACCCTTTTGGCCGACATGCTTGGCAACTGCCAGCGCGGATTCTTTAGTCAACAACGCATCGCCGTTGCTGTTGACGAATGTTGGGATCGGCAGACCCCATGACCGCTGACGGCTGATGCACCAGTCCGGCCGTGATTCGAGCATTCCCTGAATACGCTTTTCGCCCCAGCCTGGAACCCACTGAACGTCTTTGATCTGTTCCAGTGCCAGGTTGCGTAAACTCTTATTGCCGAACTTTTCGACATCTTTATCCACACTAACAAACCACTGCTCGGTTGCCCGGAAAATAACCGGCATCTTGCTCCGCCAGCAATGGGGGTAGCTGTGCAGTAGTTCGGCCTCATGTACCAAAAGGCCAAGACTTCGCAGATGCTCATTGACTTCCTTATCCACCTTCAGCACACTCTTGCCGCGAAGCCATTCCGGTACAGTGTCATCATAACAGCCGTCATCGGCGACCGGCGAATACACCGCCAGGCCGTTTCGCATTCCTTCCATGTAGTCCTCAGCACCATGGCCGGGGGCGATATGCACAATGCCCGTGCCGTCTTCGGTCGTTACGTACTCGGCGGTAATCGCAAAGTAAGCATCGTTTTCAGTGGGATTTTTCTCAACATATGGATGCACATAACGCAGCTTTTCTAATGCACTGCCTTTGACCGGCTCGCTGACGGAGTAGGTACCTGCTTCCAGTCCCGCCGCGGCGATGACCGCCGTTAGCCGTTCGGCACAGATGATCGATGTGAATTTTGTACCATCCTTATCATATGTCAGGCCGACATAATCCAGCCGCGGGTGCAACGCCACTGCCAGGTTGGCGGCCAGTGTCCACGGGGTTGTTGTCCAGATCATAAAGCATGCTTTGCTGTCAGCCGGAGCTAATCCCATTTCGCGAACCTTCGCGGCGCTGTCATCGTCCATCGGGAAATTGACATACACGCTGGACGATGTGACATCTTTGTATTCCAGTTCCGCATCGGCCAGAGCGGTTTCGCAGCCGATGGACCAGTGAATCGGCTTAAGCTGTTTGTAAACAAGCCCATTGCCAACCAGCTCAGCGAATATCTCTAAGATACCCTGCTCATACTGCGGCTTGAGTGTCAGATATGGATTTTCAAAATCACCGAAGATCCCAAGTGCCTTAAATTGCTTGGTTTGTTTTTTGACGAATTTGGAGGCGTATTTCTGGCATTCCTTGCGGATTTCGGGCTTGGACATTTCTTTTGCCCTTTCGCCCAGTTCGGCCATGACCTTGACCTCGATCGGCAGACCGTGACAGTCCCAGCCGGGCACATACGGGGCCTTACAGCCGGTCATCGTCTTGTACTTGACCACAAAATCCTTGAGCACCTTGTTGATGACGTGACCCATGTGAATATCGCCATTCGCATACGGCGGGCCGTCGTGCAGCAGATACTGTGGCGCCTCGGCCCGTGCGGCGAGAATCTTATTGTAAATATCCTGCTTCTCCCAGTCCTTGCGCATCTGCGGCTCGCGCTGGGTCAGGTTGGCCTTCATCGCAAACGCCGTTTTCGGCAGGTTCAGTGTGTCCCGATATCCCTTTTTCTTGTCCTTATCAGACATATTGTATCCTTTTAATAAATTACAAAAGACTCATGTTATTTGCGCAGGGCCCATCTGTCAAGTCTGCTCTGCAGCCGCGGATGTAT
>CALETL010000001.1 GCA_937920485.1 uncultured Phycisphaerae bacterium | reverse complement strand
ATTCCGCTGATCATCGTTAACTGTCTGATCATCGGACGTGCGGAAGCGTGTGCAAGTAAGAACGGGCTGATCACCAGCATTATCGACGCATTCGGCATGGGTCTGGGCTTTACGCTGACGCTTGTAGTGCTGGCGGCGATACGTGAGCTATTGGGCACGGGCAAAATTTTTGAAATTCAGTTGCTCGGAACGTGGTACACGCCGTGGCTGGGTATGGTGATGCCGGTGGGTGCGTTTATTACGCTGGGATTGCTGCTGGCCGGTGTGAATATGATATCGAAAAAAACAGCGTAAAACTGAAGCGTCTGGATGCCGGATTAAGTCTGGCATGACAAACAAGGGAATAAAAATGGATACGTTACAAACATTGGTATTGGGTTTCATCGGGATTGTGGTCGTTAACAACCTGGTGTTTACACAGTTTCTGGGCATTTGCCCGTACCTTGGCGTCTCGGGAAGGATTGATATGGCGTTTGGGATGGGGTGTGCGGTGACATTTGTGGTGACATTGGCCGGAACGCTGACGTGGGTGATCGACCATGTGTTCCTGATGCCGTTTGGCCTCGAGATCATGCGGTACCTGTGCTTTATCCTTGTGATCGCCGGGGCGGTACAGCTTGTGGAAATGTATGTGCGAAAGTTTTTCCCGACGCTGTATGAAAGTTTCGGCGTGTTCCTGCCGCTGATTACGACCAATTGTGCGATTTTGGGATTGTGTCTCTTGTTAAATATGCAGGGGATCGACAGCCTTCTGCAGGCGGTCGTGCTGAGCGTGGGTGCGGGTATCGGATTTACGATGGCGATCTGCATTATGGCCGGGATTCGGGAAAACCTTGAACTGGCGGATGTGCCGGAATGCTTGCAGGGTGCCCCGATCACGCTGGTGACGGCGGGGATTTTGACGCTGGCGTTTATGGGCTTTGCCGGCATGATAAGATAAGAATATTGGAATACAGGAATATATGATGATACTCGCTGCTTCTATGACTGAAATGATACAAAATGCCTGGCCGGCGGCACTGCTGGCGCTGGGGTTGGGCTCGTTGTTTGCGTTGATTTTGCTGATTGCCAGCATTAAGCTGCGGGTTGTCGTGGACCCGAAGATCGAAGCTGTGCATGCGGCACTGCCGAATATTGACTGTGGTGCGTGTGGATTCGCCGGGTGCGGCTCGTATGCCAAGGCGGTTGTGGCCGACCCGCAGCTTCTGGGCAAGTGCGCTCCCGGTGGAAGCGATACCTCTAATTCCATTGCAGCGATTTTGAACCTGCAGATGTCCGGTAGCGGCGCGGCGCTGCGGCCGATTATTCATTGCCGTGCGTGCGAGCAGGATAAAACCTATTTTGCTGAATATAACGGCATCATCGGCTGTACCAGCGCCAACGCACAGCCGAATGTGCAGGCGTGTGCCTATGGTTGTCTTGGATATGGCGGCTGTGTTCGCCGCTGTAAGTTTGACGCACTGCACATGATCGACGGTCTGGCGGTTGTGGATTATGAGAAATGCACCGGCTGCGGGGCGTGTGTCGCGGGGTGCCCGCGGGAGCTGATCGAGATGGTGCCGTTTACGCAAGAGGTCATGATGACCGTCGCCTGCAACAGTAAAGAAGGCGGCAAGAATACGCGAACCTTCTGCAAGGTCGGCTGCATCGGCTGCGGCATGTGTGTCAGAACGAGCGATCTGTTCAGTATGGAAAACAACCTGGCCCGGCTGGACTTTGAGAAATATGAAACCAGTGAAGAAACACAAACCGCGATGGACAAATGCCCCACCGGCAATATCGTCTTCCGCGGCAAGAACGCCCCGGCACCCAGACCGGCAGGGCAAAAACCAAAACCCGCCTCGACGAAAAAAGATTAACCACGGAAATCACGGAATAACACAGAATTATTTTGACGGGATTTCAGGATAGGATGCAAAGTGACTATTTCTGAATCATTTAAAATGAAGTTGAAAAGCTTCAGCTTGATTCAAGTTTTTATTGGGGTCTTTTTCTTATTGATCTTGTTTATTGCTTTTCTGGGGTGGTTGTTCTGGGGATTATTTATAGATAGACTTCGTTTTTGGCACGTCTTGTTATGTGTCCTTTTTAATATTGCCTTTTGCGCTTGGTTTTCTTATGCTAAAAATTTGAGAGAAAGGCATCTTTCATTAAGAATAATAGAACAATTGGTTGCAATGGTATTTTTTGCTATCGTTGTTCTTTTTTTGGCTGGAATAATTTGATTGTTTATCTTCTGTGTATTTCTGTGAATTCCGTGGTTAGTTTTTTTGGATATATCGATTTACTCCGGTTGTTTTTTCGAATGTTGTTTTTTCATCATGGGCGATCAATATCGCTTCGGTGGAATCGATTTGTTCGATGAGTTCGAGGCCTTTTTGGTTGCCGAGGACGGTGACAGCTGTGGCGAGGGCGTCGGCGGCCATGGCTGTTGGGGCGATGATGGTGACGCTGGATAGATCGTCAGCGGAGTCCGCCGTAGCGGGGTTGATGATATGGCTGTGTTTCTGGTCGTCGATCATGACGAAGCGTTGATAGTCGCCGCTGGTGGCGACGGCCATGTCGTCCATTTTTAATTTCATCAGGATGTTATCTTCATTTTTTGGATCTTGCAGACCGATCAGCCAAGACTTTTTTCCATTGATGGGCGTTCCGAAACATCGCATGTCGCCGCCGATATCGACCATTGCGCCTTTCATTCCTGCATCCTGCAAAATTTCTATTGCCTTATCAATGGCGTAGCCCTTGGCAATGCCGCCGAGGTCAAGGAGCACCCCTTCTTTGGTGAATCGCACGGTTTTCTTTTCCGTGTCCAGAATCAGGTTTTCGTAGCCGACACTTTCTTTGGCTTTTGCAATCGCTTCCGGCGTGGGGGCGGTGCCATCTTTTTTGGCTTTTCGCCAAAGCCGGACGACGGGTGCGATGGTGATATCGAAGGCACCATCGGACATGCAGCTATACAGTTTGGCAGTGGTCAGGACCTCGAACAGTTCAGCATCGACCGGCACCGGTTGCTCGAAGGCGCGGGCGTTGACCTGTGAAAGCTGAGAGTTGGGGTCGTAATCGCTCATGAGCCGTTCAATGTCATAAATCTTGTTGAATGCGGCGGCGACAGCTTTGTCGGCTTGCTGCTGATTTTGGGCGACCACCATGATGCGGGCGACCGTGCCCATGGTGATGCGGAAGCCGCCGTCGATGGTGGCGGTGTGTTTTTTAAGCGAGAGCCATAAGATAATCCCAAGGGCTGTAATCAGCAGGGCGGTTTGAAGTATGAGTTTATTTGTATTGGTTTTGTTCATGAATTTCTCTATAATTATTTGCTTATGATCGTTTTCTTTCGCCCTTTCAGGGCTTAAGGGGAAGTATTAGCCTTTTCCGGGGCTTAAAAGCCCCGGCTATTGTATTTAGCCCCTTTGGGGCTTATAGGAATCTATGATACACAAAGAAATACAATCCATCAAGGATGTTGTTAGCCGCGAGCTTTTGCCGTTTGTGCGACGGCCGGGGCGGTATATCGGCGGCGAGATTAACCAGGTCGTCAAGGACCTTTCGGCTTGCGATGTGCGGATTGCGCTGTGCTTTCCGGATATCTACGAAATCGGCATGAGCTATCTGGGCATGGAGGTCCTATATTCGATCTTTAACGGTCTTGACGGTGTTGCCGCCGAACGAGTGTTTGCCCCGTGGTTCGATGCCGAAGAGGTCATACGGAAAAAGAATATCCCGCTGTTTACGACCGAATCGCGCGGGCGGGTGCGGGATTTTGACCTGATCGGATTTAGCTTAACGAACGAACTGTGCTATACAAATCTGCTGAACATGCTGGATTTGGCGGGGTTGGAGGTTCGCAGCGAAAACCGCAACGAAGACGACCCGATCATTATCGTGGGTGGACAGGCGGCCAACTGTGCCGAACCACTTTCAGTGTTTGCGGATATGTTCGTACTGGGTGAGGGTGAAGAGGCCGCGGTTGAGATCATCGAACTGTATCGGCGGATGAAAAAGGACGGTGCGTCAAAGGAAGCAT
This sequence comes from uncultured Phycisphaerae bacterium, assembly GCA_937920485.1. Taxonomy (GTDB): domain Bacteria; phylum Planctomycetota; class Phycisphaerae; order Sedimentisphaerales; family Anaerohalosphaeraceae; genus 4572-13. Next base: position 6,888 of record CALETL010000001.1, on the reverse strand, counting down.
TTTTGCTGGAGTGTGCGAAGCAATTTTCATTTGTCTATGTGCCGCGGTTTTATGAGTTTGATGATACGGGTCTGAAGCCGAAGATTGCGGGCTTGAGGGCCGAGTTTGAAAATGCGGTTATACGGGATTTTGAGAATGCTCCGATTCCCGAAAAACCGATTGTGCCGTTTGTTCAGACGGTACATGAGCGGGTGAGTATTGAGATCATGCGGGGTTGTCCGGGCAGGTGCCGGTTCTGTCAGGCGAGCTTCTGCCGGCGGCCGGTGCGGGTGCGCAGCGTACAGCGCATCCTTGAAGCCGCCAAACAGCAATACGCGGCAACGGGTTTTAATACGGTGAGTTTGCTGAGTTTGTCCACATCGGATTATCCGTATCTGGAGGAGTTGGTAGAGGCGATGAATGGGTATTTCGCCCCGCTGCATGTGGGGCTGTCGGTGCCGAGTTTACGGGTGCAGAAGCAATTGCAGCTTTTGCCGAAGATGGTGACCTCGGTTCGCAAGGGGGGCTTGACGATTGCGGTCGAGGCGGCCAGCGAGCACCTGCGTGATGTGATCAACAAACCAATTACGGATGAGGATCTGTGTGCGGCGGTAAGTGCGGCGTACGAGACGGGCTTTTTGCGACTGAAACTGTATTTCATGGTCGGTTTTCCCGGCGAGACCGAAGACGATATCCTCAGGATCGTGGATCTGTCGAGCAAGCTGTCATCGTTGCGAAAAGAGGTGGATGGCAAATTTGCTGATATTACCGCCGCGATCAGTTGGCTGGTGCCTAAGGCACATACGCCATTTGGCTGGCTGGGTCAAAAGGATCGGGCATATTTTGAGAGGGGCAAAGAACTGATTCTGTCCCGCAAGCGCGAATTGAAACTGCGTTTTGTCAGATTCAACTTTCATGAGATCGACCGCAGTATTTTAGAATCAGCGATAGGACGCGGCGATCGGCGGTTATGTGAGGCAATTGAAATGGCTTGGCGAAATGGTGCGAAGTTTGATTTATGGGACGAGGGCTTTGGCTTGAAACGCTGGCAGGAGGCCTTCGCCGCGGCGGGGTTGAATCTTGAAACCGAAGCACAAAAATCGTTTGAGCCGGATGAACCACTGCCATGGTCACACCTCGGCGGCCCGGATACTGCGGGCCTGTTGAAACACTATCATCAATCAATGAGCGTACTGGAACCATAAAGCTGCGCTTGTGTGCAAGTCGAATTACTACTCCACAAAGAACATAGACATAATAACAATAATCACAAGCGGCAGCAGCAGTAAAAACATAATTGTCAGAAACATCAGATGAACAAACGCCAGAAACAGCAGCACGAAACTTGTCACACAGGAAAAAATTACTCCTATCTTACTGGTCAGCGTGCCGATCAACCAGGGGACGAAGCCGATCTGAATCGAGAGACTTTCCACAATCACCGCAGAAGGCGTGCAGGTTGAGGAATCGATGGATGTGACTGTTCCAAACAACCCTACGGCTGGCAGGAACGTTCGGTTTGGGCGATATTTATGAAGCCACAGCCGGTATTTAATCTTTTGTTTTGCCCGGAAGAACAATACGCGTGTATTCATTTCCGAACGATCAATAAACCGGGCGATCTCACCAAAGGGCATGTTTTCAAAGCAGCGTAGAATCAGGACATTACGCTGCATGAGACTTGTTTTTTTCATAGCCTGATAAACCGTTTTAAAAAGTCGATCTGAATCCTGTTTCTGAAAGAAGGGGTCCTCCTGAATTTTTTGTGAATTAAGCTGTTTATTAAAAAACACTTCTTTCTCATCGGAGAGGAACACGTCCTCATGTTTTCGTGTATCGATGTAATTTTCTTTGACGGTTTCCCGGGCTAGTGCGTATATCCACGGCCAAAACTCATCCGGTTTGTTCAGACGCCAAAGCGTTCGTATCATTTCGTTCTGTACTTCCTTGGTGAGTCTCTTGGCCAGATAATAGTCCAGTGTGAGCCGGAGAATATATGAAAACAGTTTTGGGGATGTCGTCCGGACCAGTTTTCGGATACTGTCTTCGTTTCCGAGACTTGCCTGCCTGACGAGTGTTTGAAAAGTTTGACTGTGTTCCATTAGATATCCTGCTGGGCGATCGCAAAAAAACTGTTAGCTGCTGTTTATTGCGGCTCATTATATTCAAAATACCAGACAAAAAAAGTTTTTTTAAAAAGAACATTTTGAGTGGCTGCAGGTTAGAAGGAGCCAGGTTTTACATTTTCTTGACATTTTGGGGTGGTTGTGGGATACTGTCGACCCTGTTTATACATTCGCCGGAACCGGTTGGTTCGGCGGTTGTAAGTGTAGTATTATTAAGACCTTGGGAATTTGGAGTTTTGTATGAAAGTTTCGGATATGAAAAAGGGCCAGACCGTTACGATTGACGGTGTGCTCTATGTGATCATGGATTACCAACATGTCAAGCTCGGCAAGGGCGGGGCGGTCTATCAGACCAAGTTCAAGAACCTTGTGGACGGTGGCATTCGGGATATCCGTCTGCGGTCCGAAGAGACGATCGAAGAGGCCTACCTCGAGAAGCGTAATTTTGAGTATCTCTACTCGTCGCCGAACGAGCATGTGTTCATGGACCTGGAGACCTATGACCAGATCACGCTGGATGATGTTGGTTTCGGCGAGGGAACGAAGTATCTGAAGGAAAACGAGAAAATCCAGATCAGTATGTACGAGGGCAAGCCCGTCGTGGTGACGCTTCCGAATACGGTCGATCTGGAGATCAAGGATACAGACCCGGAGATCAAGGGCGCGACCGCTACGAACCAATACAAAAAAGCGGTTATGGAAACCGGGTTGGAAGTGCAGGTGCCGCCGTTTATTAAGATCGGCGAAAAGATCCGCGTCGATACCCGCACGGGCGATTATGTAACGCGCGTGAAAGATTAGTACTGTGAAATTTGAATAGCCGGAGTGCTTCTGTGCGCTCCGGCTGTTTGTTTAATTGGAGCGACAACCACCATCTGACAGGCAAAATCATGGTCATGCAGGCATTCAATAAATTTTTGGTTGGGATGTTCGGTTCCCGCAATGAGCGTATCGTCAAATCATACATGCAGATTGCTTTGGCGGCCGGTGCACTAGAGGAGCAGATCAAGGCACTCAGTGACGACCAGTTTAAGACTAAAACGGCTGCATTTAAGGAAGCCCTGAAAAGCGGTACCAGCGCCGAGCAGATCCTGCCGGAAGCGTTTGCGGTCGTGCGGGAAGCGGCCCGGCGGAATCTGGACATGCGGCACTACGATGTGCAGCTGGTCGGCGGCCATGTTCTGTTTGAAGGCAAGATCGCCGAGATGGCGACCGGTGAGGGTAAAACGCTGGTTGCGACACTGGCCGCTTATTTGGTGCATCTGACCGGTCGCAAGGTGCATCTGATTACCGTCAATGATTACCTTGCTAAACGAGATGCTGAATGGATGCGTCCGGTCTATGAGGCACTCGGGATGACGGTCGGCGCGATTCAGGCGGACATGGACACTTCCGGCGACGAACGGCGGGCACAGTATGGCTGCGATATCACTTATGGTACCAATAATGAATTTGGATTTGACTATCTGCGCGATAACATGAAAACGTCGCTGGCACAGATGGCACAGGGGCCGCTGGAGTATGCGATCATCGACGAAGTGGATTCGATCCTGATCGATGAGGCACGGACGCCGCTGATTATTTCCGGGCCGGCGCAGGATGATGTGACGCGATACAAAAAAGCCGACAATGTCTCCCGGCAACTGATGTCGCTGCAAGCTTCCTATACACATCTGAAAAAAACCATCGATACCGCTGAACGAACGGTGGCTAATGCACAGGGCGAACTGTCTGAAGCCAAAAAAGCCAAAGATAGCGTCCGGATGGAAAAAGCCCAAAAGGTGATTGATGAAACACAGTCGCAGAGGGAAGCTGATCAGGCAAAACTCGAATCGATGACGGAGTATTATGAGATCGAGCAGGATCGCAAGGCCGTTCATTTGACCCATGAGGGGATCGGTGCGGCTCAGGAGATCGCGGGGATCGGTTCGTTCTTTACCGGGTCGAATATGGAATGGCCGCATATGCTGGAGCAGGCCCTAAGGGCGCATGTGACCTTTGAGAAAGAGAAAGATTATGTCGTCATGGACGGCAAGATCATCATCGTCGATGAGTTCACCGGGCGACTGATGCACGGACGGCAGTGGTCGGATGGTCTGCATCAGGCGGTCGAGGCCAAAGAAAATGTGCAGGTCAAGGAGGAGACTCAGACGCTGGCAACGATCACGCTGCAGAACTTTTTTAAGCTGTACGGCCAGCTTGCGGGCATGACCGGAACCGCCGCGACCGAAGCCGGTGAGTTTATGAATATCTATACGCTCGAGGTGGTGGTGATTCCCACCAATCGGCCGTGCGTGCGGGATGACCGCGAGGATATGATCTATAAATCGATGAAGGAAAAATTCAAGGCGATCGTTGAGGAGATTCACGAAGTCAGCGCCGCCGGCAAGCCGGTTCTGGTCGGGACGGTCAGCATTGAAAAGAGCGAGGCGCTGTCACAGGCGCTGACCCGCACCTATGGTGTTGAGCATGAAGTGTTGAACGCCAAACAGCACGCCCGCGAAGCGGTGATCGTGGAAAAGGCCGGCCATCAGCATGCTGCACGGGACGGTTCGATGCAGGGTAATGTAACGATAGCCACGAATATGGCCGGCCGGGGTACCGATATCAAGCTGGGTGATGGCGTGGTTGAACTGGGCGGTCTGCATATTCTCGGTACTGAACGGCATGAATCCCGCCGGATCGACGATCAGCTCCGTGGTCGTTCGGGTCGGCAGGGAGACGATGGCTCGAGTGTATTCTTTTTGTCGTTTGATGATGACCTGATGCGTATTTTCGCGCCGGATGTGACCGTCAAACTGCTGTCGTTTATCGGTTGGGAAGAAGGGATGCCGATTCAGCACGGACGCATCAGCAAGGGAATCGAGAAGGCACAGAAAAAAGTTGAAGAGCGCAACTTTGAAGCACGTAAGAGCTTGCTGGAATACGATGAGGTGATGGACTTCCAGCGGAAGTATTTTTATGGCAGCCGCCGCAAAGTGATCGAGGGGCGTGACCTGAAACAGTCGATCCAGCAGATGATCGAGGATATGATCAACGGTGCCTGCGAGAATATCCTTTCGCCGCAGTATCGTTTTCGCTGTATTGCCGAGTGGGTACGCAGTGAGTTTGGCGTGGACGTGGAGGCCAAACGCTTGTCCGGCATGGAAATCGAGCAGATCGATGGACTGATCAAGGATCAGGCCAGAAAAAATGTTTCCAATGAGATTTCAGTTGCGCTGGGTGAGTACCTGGAGGATTACGACGACCCCAAAAGCTGGAAGATCGAGGCACTGGTTAAATGGGCGATGAGTGGGTTCAGTGTCTCGCTGTCAGCGGGAAAGATCCGGCACATGACTGCGGATGAGATCGAACAGACATTGATCGAAGCGGCGTGTGAACAAGTGGACAAGAAAGATACCGACCGACTTGTTGAGTTCTTGAAAGATGATTACTCATTGAAGATGTTTGCCCAGTGGGCGACATCGAAATTTGATATTGAGTTAAAAATATCCGAACTGAAAGAGCTTAAGACCGAGCAACTGCGACAAAAACTGACGGACTCCGTTCAGGAAAAATACAATCGTCGGGAAATTGAGTACCCGGTCGAGTTTGCGATGAACATGGTGTTTGGTCGGCAGGAGCCGAATGTTTATGCGTTCGAGGCGATGGCTGACTGGGCGAAAAAGAAGTATGAGGCAACGCTGACGCCGGAGCAAATCCAAAATACCCCCCCCAAAGAGATCCACACGCAATTATTGCAGTTAAGCGAGTCCTGGAACAATGGCAAGCTGACCGAAGCGGTTGAAAGCAAGATTCAATCTTCCGATGCGGAGGCGCTTTCGACATGGGCCAAAGAGCGTTTTGAAGCGGAGTTGGAAGTTGATACTCTCAAAGATTCAGATAACGCAAAAGAATGCCTGCTGAATGCCGGGCGTGATTTTCTGCGAAAAGAGCTAACGGACCTTGAGCGGTATGTTCTTTTGCAGATTTATGACCAGGCATGGAAGGACCATCTTTACGCGATGGATCACCTTAAGGAAAGCATCATGCTGCGGGCTTATGCGGAGAAGGACCCGAAGATCGAGTACAAACATGAGGGCCACCGCATGTTTAACGAGATGCTCGAGGGCATCGAGGACAAAGTAACCGATATCATCTTCCGCGTGCGGCTGGAGGCCGGACAGCGCAGTAGGAACGTATACAATGTCAGCCAGGCTCAACATGAAGATGTGAACCAATTTGAGATGGCCCAGCGACAGCGTGCAGCGGCTCAGGCCCCGCAGGGCGAACGTAAAGTCAAGCAGGTCAAGCTCGATCAGCCCAAGGTTGGCCGCAATGATCCCTGCCCCTGCGGCAGTGGTAAGAAATACAAAAAATGCTGTGGCAAGAATCTATAGCGATTGACTAATGATTATTGTTTTTTAGCCACGGACTAACACAGATGTTTCACAGATTATATTACTATGGACTAAAGACTATGAACTTAGGACTAATCAACCACTGAGGATGCGGGAGAGATGTTTGGTTTTAAGAAGTCTAATATGATTGATGATTTTGAATTTGCTTCTTTGGATAAAGATTATAAATGTCTTAAGAAGATCATCAAGAAGGCCAAAGATATTAATGAAGCGGACAACGAGGGCCGAACTGCGTTAATGTATGCATTGGCGGACGGACTTGAACATGAGATTATTCAATTGTTAATTGAACGTGGAGCTGATGTGAATCATTTCGACAAACAAAAATGGACACCTTTACACATCGCCGCATCTTATCAAAACTTGGAAGCCGTAAAAATATT